>NZ_FRDJ01000010.1:0-68196 GCF_900143265.1 Fervidobacterium gondwanense DSM 13020
GACGACGCAGCGGGTTTGGCAATCAGTGAAAAGATGAGGGGACAAATCAAAGGTCTTGACATGGCAATCAAGAACTCGCAAGACGCTATCAGCTTGATTCAGACAGCAGAAGGAGCACTGACAGAAGTACACTCGATACTCCAAAGGATGAGGGAACTTGCAGTACAAGCATCAAGCGATACGAACACAGACGTAGATAGGAACCAGATACAAGCAGAACTCAACCAGTTAAGAGAAGAAATTGACAGAATCTCCAGGACAACGGAATTCAACACGAAGAAATTGTTAGATGGAAAACTTGAGAACTTCAGATTCACACCAGATGGAAAAGTAGTTACAGGTGGAAATATTAATGTACAAATTGGTACAATCACAAACTCGGTGCAAGAAGGAACTTACGTTGTAGAAGTTGGGCAGTTAAATGGTGGCGTATCATCAGCAATAGATGTCAAGATTACGCTCATCACTGCGGGAGGAACAAACAGTAAAGTAACTGCTATCAACGTTGGAGCTCTTACATTTGCAGGAATCAATATCACCTGGACTGGCACAACATTTAGCATTGCAGACTTTGGAGGAGCACTACCTTCGAATGAAGTGATTGATAGTGCAGTTGTACGAGTGGAAGGTAGATACACAACGGCGAGTCAACTTATCTTCCAAATAGGTTCAAACGAAGGGCATAACATGATAGCAGGAATAGACAACATGAGTGCAAAGTCACTTGGATTGTTAACAAGCACACTCAAAGTGACAGACCAGAATAGTGCAGAAAAAACAATAATGGTGGTAGATGCAGCGATCCACAGGGTAAGTACAGCAAGGTCTGCACTTGGTGCAATCCAGAATAGGCTTGAGCACACGATAGCGAACCTTGGAGTAGCAGCAGAGAACCTGACAGCAGCGGAAAGCCGAATAAGAGATGCAGACATGGCGAAAGAGATGATGCAATTTACGAAGCAGCAGATACTGTTGCAATCGAGCATGTCGATGCTTGCACAAGCTAACGCTCAACCTCAACAGGTGTTGCAACTGCTCAGATAAACAATTTAATATCAAATGTTTAACAAAAGCGGGCTTCACGCCCGCTTTTGTTTTTTTGCTTTTAGGAAAGTGATTTACGAAAGATGAATAATATTTTAGAAGAATTACAAAATATCTTTTCTCCTTCGGAGGGGACATACATATGGAGAAATCTAACCGTTGCCTAATTAGTGTTGCTATGATTACGAAAAACGAGGAACACAATTTAGATAGGGCTTTGGGAAGCATTAAGCCTTACGTTGACGAAATTATTGTTGTTGATACTGGTTCAACAGACAAAAGTGTTGAAATAGCGAGAAAGTATACTGATAAGATTTATTTCTACGAGTGGCACGATGACTTCTCAGCTGCCCGTAATTATTCTTTACAATTTCCAACATGTGAATGGGTGCTCATATACGATGCTGACGAAGAAGTAAGAGAGGATTTTGCTGGCATAAGAGAATTCTTGGAGAAATTGCCTGATGATGTTAATACTGTTTATCTTCCTACACTTAATTATCTCGACTGGGATCTCAAAAAGACTGAGATAGCGTCAACGGCGAGGGTTTTTAGGAACGGCACCGTGAAGTATGAAAATATCATTCATAATCAGGCTATTTACAAAGGTAAGATAGTGGAAGCACCTTTCACGATATATCACTACGGATATATTTGGACACGAAAATTAAGAAAGAGCAAGTATGAAAGAACAAGAAATCTTATCGTTAAACTTTTGAATGAAACGAAAGATTTACCTTCACAAGAAAGAGTTTACTACCTTTGTCAATTATATAAGGCAGAACTCATAGGTTCAAGGAAGTACGTTTTATATGATATAGTCCAGGAAATACTGAGTATCATAACATCTGATAAGAAGATGCCATCAATAGGCCTTGAAGTGTTGTTCATGCATTCACTAGATCTTAACAACAAGGGTTTCAGGGAAGAAGCTAGAAATTTGTTACACTTCCTTTTAAAAGTCGAGCCAAGTAATCCAGACCCGTATTATGCTTTATTAGCTGTAGAAGAGGCTGAGGAAAATTATAGTAAGGTAATAGAATATGGAGAAGAATTTCTCAAGAAGATAGATTATGTTGAGAAAAATCCTGAGAAGTTTGCTTGGACAATAATTTCTATCAAGTACGTTCCTTCAGCTCATGCCTTATTATCTATTGCATATCTGAGGTATAAGAATGTAAGGAAATTCAAGGAACATTTTTCTAAGGCGTTTGATAAATCAAGACTCTTGCCACATGAAGTTCAGAAGTTTGTAACCGCACTTCTAAAAGAAATTGCGAAAACTGACGACAGCACATTTTCTAAGGTCTTGAATGAATTAGCGGAAATACTACGAATATCAGCAGAGTATGAACTAAAGATAAGTGTCTTTGAAATACTAGAAAAGATTACAAATTTGCACGTGGAATTTGATTTTTCTTTGTTTAGTCCTTTTTTAAACACGCGATTTGGAACACTTGTCTTGGAAAAACTGAAGAGTGGTAAAGACGGTCTAATATCTTATGTTCTTGGTGAAAATGAAGAAGAAATATTAGACAAAATAAAGGAATACGGTATAGAAGGGCTTATATTCTTCCACGAAAATATGAGTGATGATGATCCAGTCAAACTCAAGATTCTAAACAAGTTGCGCAAGTTTGAAGATGAGACGATTTCCGGAATCTCAAATGCACTTATTGGTGATATCAATCTCCGGAAAGCTAATTATTCTCTTGCACTTGATTATTATAAACGCGCTTCTCAGGTCTTTCCAGAATTGTCAAGGTTCATAAAATCTGTACTCGATGATCTGAAGACCAAACTTGATCCAACGATAGAAGGCGTTTTTAAGGAACTGAAAGAATTTTACATTAAAAACAAGGAATTCATGGTAGGAAATTTAAGAAATTTTCCAAAAGCAGAACTCGAGCGTCTATACCTTATATCAGATAGTGACTTTGCAAAGTATGTTAGCGCAGTTAACATTGCGGTATCAAATAAAGAAATGGCAAAAAGGCTATTTGAAAGCATAACTAACAAGGAAGACTTCCAGTTCTTAGAGTATAAGTATGCTAAACTGTTTGAAGAATCAGATAAGGATGAGGACTTAGGAAAAGCGCTTGATTATCATCGTAAGGCAGTGGAGAAGAATGTAAATTTAGGTGACATTTTAATAGGTACGTATAGATTTGATGGTTTCTATCCCCATGAGGAATTTGGAAATTCTCAAGATAAAATAGTATGGGTTGGGAATATCTCCGAAAAGCATTCTGGACTTGGCGTAATTTCGCCAATTAGGGTTTGGAGGAAAGGGGAAAAGTTCTATTATGCATCACCATTTCACACAGATGAAGCAATCAAGATTTATAAGGAAAGATTAAAGACTCACAAGCTACCAAGGCTTACTGTGAATAAGAAATATATTCTTGAAGCTCTATCATATTTAAATGCATCAGATATTAAACTAATTGAAAAAGATGATGAACATCTAAAAATTGTTAAAGCGTGTACGCTTGAATTGGGCATCGAATATTCTGAGGTTTCCAAAAATATATTAAGTTATGAACTTATAAACACCGCTAAGGAATTTAATAGTGCGTTGAAGAATGTTCAAAGTGGAGTGCTCTTCTATTTTGTGCCTGATTTTGAGAATCGAGAAGATATGGTTTGGTATTATCCACTATTTAGAATCATTAGAACAAGAAAGCAAGTGGAAACGGAACTTAGAAATCTTGGGTATACTCACATAGAGCATTTTGTATTTGACGAAAACACAAGAGCAGTGTTATTTAAGAGAAAATAATTAATATTTCATTATCCATGGAGGTGAGGTTATGCGTATTAACCACAACTTATCGGCTCTTAACGCATGGAGGCAGATTACACTCACAGACTCAGACATGAAAAAGGTACTTGAACGACTTTCCTCAGGTTTGAAGATCAACAGAGCAAGCGATGACGCAGCAGGTTTGGCGATAAGCGAAAAGATGAGAGGACAAATCAAAGGTCTCGACATGGCGATTAAGAACTCACAAGATGCAATTTCGCTCATCCAAACAGCAGAAGGTGCGCTGAACGAAGTACACTCTATTCTTCAAAGAATGAGAGAACTGGCTGTTCAGGCTGCAAGTGATACAAACACAGACGTTGACAGGTCCAGCCTCCAAGCCGAAATTGACCAACTAAGAGAAGAAGTGGACAGAATAGCGAGAACTACGGAATTTAACACGAAAAAGCTCTTAAATGGTAACCTTGAAGGATTTAGGGCTACACCAGATGCAAAGATTGTTGCGCAGGGAAACATCGATTTAGACATTACTGCCGTAAGTTCAGCTGCAAGCGTAAATGAAGGGACAATTATAGTCGAAATTGGTCAGTTCACAGGTAATACAACAGGTGCTCTCGACGCAAGGGTTGTATTAGTTCAAAGCAATGGAGTAAGCACGGTTGTAACATCTTACTCACAAGCCTCTGTTGTTATTGGTGGTGTCAAAGTAAAGTGGAGAAATGATAGATTTAACATCAATGAATTCGGAGCTTTGCCGCATGAATCAGTTATTGATACCGGTGTGGCAAGGGTCGAGAAAATTAACACGAGTGGAAACCAGCTTGTTTTCCAAATAGGTGCTAACGAAGGCGCCAATATGATTGCTGGTATTGATTCAATGATGGCAAAGGACCTTGGATTGATTACAAGTGTACTTAAAGTTACAACTCAAAATGCCGCTGAACGTGCAATTAGCGTCATAGACGCGGCAATTCACAAAGTTAGTACAGTTAGGTCTCAGCTCGGTGCTGTTCAAAACAGACTTGAGCATACAATAGCAAATCTCGGTGTAGCGGCGGAGAACCTGACAGCAGCGGAAAGCCGAATAAGAGACGCAGACATGGCAAAAGAGATGATGGAATTTACAAAGAGACAGATACTGTTGCAATCTGGCATGTCGATGTTGGCTCAATCGAATGCTATACCGCAAAATGTTTTGCAATTGCTGAGAGGATAACAGTTTTAAAAAGTAGAATAGGGCGGGGATACCCCGCCTTTATTTTTATTCCGTGATTTCTCAGTGTGGTATAATTAATGGGAAGAATTCTTAAGAGGTGATTGTATGGGATTGATAGAAGTTTCTGGACCGGTTATGACAGGTCCTTCGAGTTCACATACACTTGGTGCACTCAAGATCGCCCGATTTGTTTACAAGCTCATGGGAATTCCTGATAGCGTTGTATTTACACTCCACGGTTCGTTCGCACTAACGTACAAAGGTCACGGAACAGATAGAGCATTACTCGCAGGAATAATGGGACTAAAACCAGATGACCCGAAAGTGAAGGATGCGTATAAAATCGCCGAAGAAAATGGTCTGAAATTCGAATTCGAATTCGCAGACTTAGGTGACGTCCATCCAAATACAGTGCTTATCAAAGCTAAAAAGGGCGAAATCTACAATGAAGTTGAGGGCTCATCAATCGGTGGAGGAGCTATAAGGATTACGAAGATCAATGATGTTGACTGCTCCTTAGAAGGCAATTTACCTGCGCTTGTTGTTGTTAACAAAGACAGGCCCGGTGCGTTGAAATCTATCCTTGATTGTCTCGATGTGAATATTGCCAACGTTTATCTGCGAAGAGTTAATGCCCTTCAAGGAATCGCACTGACTATTATAGAACTCGACGAGAATCCGAAAGAGGAAACCGTTGAATGTTTAAGAGGACTGAAATGTGCATTGGAAGTGTATCAAGTTAAACTCGAAGAAGGTGAATGGGTGTGAAATATTCAGAACTCATAGAAATATGGAAAAATACGAATCTCGAATTCAGCGAGGTTATATTAGCTCAAGAAATGTTGGATACCGGCAGAGATCCGGTTAGGGTTAAGCATAACTTGAAGGCATTGCTTACTGTCATGTTAGAAGAATCTGAGCGAAATTATGGAAAAAGCTTTGAGACGTTAACTGGACTCACTGGAAACAATGGCCAAAAATTATCATTTCATACACCCCAAATGCTGAGCGAGTTCAGCCACGTTGCAACGGTTGTCGCAATTTCGATGGGCGAATCCAACGCATCTATGGGCAGAATAGTCGCTTGTCCAACAGCTGGTTCATGCGGTGTAGTCCCGGGTGCTTTGTACGCACTTTATAAAGTCAAAAAAGCTGATTTTGATTCATTACTAAAAGCTTTTATCGTCGGTTCTGGCGTGGGAAATGTGGTGGCAAAGCGAGCCACTCTATCCGGTGCAGCGGGTGGATGTCAGGCTGAGATAGGGACTGCAACAGCAATGGCTTCTGCTATGCTCACGTATTATTTTTCCCAAGACCCGATAAAGGTAGGAAATGCATCTTCGCTTGCTTTAAAAGCGTTGATGGGATTAGTTTGCGACCCGGTTGGAGGATTCGTTGAAGTTCCTTGCGTCAAGAGAAACGGTAATGCGGTAAACGTTGCAATTGCTTCTTCTGAAATGGCGCTTGCAGGGATTGAGAGCGTGATACCATTTGATGAAGTTGTGGAAGCGATGTACAACGTTGGAAAGTCGCTTCCTGAGTCATTGAGAGAAACCGGGCTTGGCGGCATTGCGGCGACAAAAACGGCGCAGGAAATAGTTGAGAATATACGAAATAAGTGGAATACTTAAGTATGCTTTTTTGATGTCGTACTTTTTCTTTTATCTTATCTTTTGAGCGGTTTGAGAATTTTTCAGTCTTTATATAGAATAGATTATGATGAGTCATATATTCAGAGGGGGTTGAACCGTATGGCAGAAGTTATTAGAGCTCCAAGGGGAACAACGCTGACGTGTAAATCATGGCTAACCGAAGCAGCAATGCGCATGCTTATGAATAACCTCGACCCGGAAGTTGCGAGAGACCCTGCCAATCTCATAGTATACGGTGGAAAGGGTAAGGCTGCAAGGAACTGGGAAAGCTTTTACAAAATAGTTGAAGTCCTTAAAGAACTTGAAGATGACGAGACATTGATAGTCCAGAGCGGTAAACCGGTTGCTGTTTGGAAGACGCATGAATGGGCTCCGAGAGTGCTCATTGCAAATTCAAACCTCGTACCGAAATGGGCAACTTGGGAATACTTCAACGAACTTGAAGCACGCGGACTCATAATGTACGGTCAGATGACCGCAGGTAGCTGGATATACATAGGCACGCAGGGAATTTTGCAGGGGACATATGAAACATTCTACGCAGTTGCGAAGAAATATTTTGGCGGAACGCTAAAAGGAAAACTCGTATTGACGGCAGGTCTTGGCGAAATGGGCGGAGCCCAGCCACTTGCAGTCACCATGAACGATGGCGTTGTTATCGCCGTTGAAGTCGACAAGAGGATGATTGACAGAAGGCTTAACACAGGATATCTCGATACGTGGACAGATAGTCTTGATGAAGCGATAAGAATGGCGAAAGAAGCGATGAAAGAAGGCAAGCCGCTGTCGATAGGACTTTTAGCAAACGCTGCAGATGTGCATCCGGAACTCGTCAGAAGAGGCATAATTCCTGATGTAGTAACGGACCAAACAGCCGCTCATGACCCGTTGAACGGATACGTGCCAGCAGGCATATCGTTTGATGAAGCGCTCAAATTGAGGAAAGAGAATCCGCAAAAATATCTTGAAATGGTTTACGACAGTGTTGTAAAACATGTGAGTGCCATTTTGGAAATGAAAAAACAAGGTGCAAAAGTATTCGAATATGGAAACAACATCCGCAGACTTGCGCAAGACCACGGCGTGAAAGATGCATTCGATATCCCGGGTTACATGCCTGAATACATAAGGGACCTTTTCTGCGAAGGTAAAGGACCGTTCAGATGGGCAGCGCTTTCGGGTAATCCAGAGGATATATACAAGACAGACCAGAAAGTGATTGAACTCTTCGGCGAAGATGAGCACCTGAGAAAATGGATAGAGATGGCGCAGAAAAAAGTGAAATGGCAAGGATTGCCAGCCAGAATCTGCTGGCTTGGTCAAGGTCAGAGAGCCGAGATGGGACTTGCGATGAATGAAATGGTGAAGAAAGGCGAACTTGAAGCGCCGATAGTAATTGGACGCGACCACCACGACACAGGTTCTGTTGCAAGCCCGTATCGAGAAACAGAAGCGATGAAGGATGGAAGCGATGCTATCGCAGACTGGCCCATCCTCAATGCGATGCTCAACGTTGCAAGTGGTGCAACATGGGTTTCGTTCCACCACGGTGGTGGTGTCGGAATTGGATACTCGCTCCATGCTGGTGTTGTTATCGTTGCCGACGGAACTGACTTGTCGAAGAAGAAACTCGAAAGAGTCTTAACAAACGACGTTGGAATGGGCGTTGTGAGGCACGCAGACGCTGGGTATGAAATAGCGATAAACACAGCCAAAAAGCATGGCATAAGGATGCCGATGCTTGATAAGTAAGATAAAATTAGGAGATGATTGAGTGTACGTCGGACCGAGTAAGTACGAATATATAAAGGATATAGAGTTTGATACAAGTGAGCTCATACAATTTTTGGAGAGCAAAAAAGAGCGATTGGATGTTTACCACCGCCATGTGGCGGTGGTAACTTGTCATATAAATGAACTCACTTCCGAAGCTGAGCAAAATAGCAAATTCCCATTCTACCTTAGTTTCATAGTTACGACGTCAAACGAAAAAATCGTCGGTATATCCATTTCACCACCCATGTCTCGTACACCAGCGATTTACAAATTAAACGAATTCAAAACGAAAGAACATTTCGAGCAGAAATTCATTGAAATATCTGGTTTAAAAGAGCAACCGACGTGTCAGTGCGGGATATTGAAACTGCCGTTAAAAACGAGATTTGTAGCCATATCCGGAAACGAAGAATTTCTAAAAAAGGAACTATTCAGCGAAAAGGTGATGGGAGTTGAATCGCTCTCGTTTTCGAACAAGGTCGATGACAAAATTTTAGAGCTCCTTGAAAGATACAGGAGCGGTTGGTACAAAATCTGCAGAACGGCTATAACCGACGACGGGATAAATTTCTTTGTAATAGACAAAAAACTTCCTGATGAGTTCAAACCTTTATTCTCAGAGGTTATTGCACTATTGAGGAAAAAGTACAATTTCCAACCGGCGAAATACTTTCCAATTACTGAAAAAGTATTGGGATCATTCAATGCAGAATTGAGCCTGCTTTTTTCACAAGAACCTTTTACACAGGTCGACAAATTGCTTTCAGATTATGAAAAGATCAAGAAGGACTTGATGAAGTACTTTAGTGAATGAAAACGAATTGAAAAGCGAATGCATTTTGTTGATTTTAATGGTAAAATACTTTATATACTGAAGAATATTGGAGATGATAATTTGAAGCCAAGAGGTTTGTTTCTCTCATTTGTTTTATTATTTTCACTGTTTTCTACGCTATTCGCTGTTAATTTTCCAACACCCACGCCGTACAAATACATAAACGACTATGTTGGCGTAGTTAATGAAGAATACGCGAAGAACATAGTCTCGATAGGCAAGGAACTAGAAGAAAAAACAACAGCGCAGATTGCTGTGGTTATTATTGACACATTACAAGGGCTTACCGTCGAAGATTACGCAGTTGAACTTTTCAGAAGATGGGGAATTGGTCAGAAAGGAAAGGATAACGGTGTACTGTTGTTAGTGGCAATAAAAGACAGAGAGATGCGCATAGAAGTAGGATACGGACTTGAAGGAGCTATTCCCGACGGAAAAGCTGGTCGAATACGAGATGAATACATAATTCCTTACTTCAAAGAAGAAGATTATTCGAAAGGTGTATACTATGGATACTTAGCGCTTGCAAAAGAAGTGGCGAAAGAATATAATGTTGAACTCACATTCGATGTGGACGCAGAATTACCTGAGGAAGATGAAGTTCCAGACATTGGGGAGATAATATTTATATTCATTATGATTTTCATAGTCCTTTCGATTTTCTCTGGTAAAGGATACGTACGCTACGGAGGACCGAGGGGACCTCTTGGACCAGGTGGGTTTGGCGGTTTTGGAGGCTTTGGCGGAGGTTCTGGAAGAAGCTCTGGTGGCGGATTTGGTGGCGGACGCAGCGGCGGTGGTGGTGCAAGTGGGAAGTGGTGATTTGAACTGATTTAATCTAAATCACTGGGAGGTTTAAGAAACAATTATGCCTAAAGAACAGAAACTGAACATACTTCTCTTAGAGGGTGTTGCTATCTTTTTCGTAATGCTCGTGCACGCCGGAACACCGAATTACATATATGCGTTTTTTAGCTATGGTTTGAGTTCGTTAGCATTTGCGAGAGGATACCAATGGAAGGATAGAGGATTTAAAGAATTAATTAAGTCAAGAGTTCTTCTCGTGCAAGCATACTACGTAGCCGGGTTTATTAATACTTTGATATATTTAATTTTGGCACCGCAAAATGTTTTGCAATATCCTAAGTATGTGTACATTACTAACTATCTTATTGGGAGAATGGACAAACTTGATCAAGTAGCAATTAATGCAGTTCCATTATGGTTCTTTCTGATGCTATTCTTATCAGAAGTTATGTACTATTTTGTGAATAAGAGTAGCTTTTTGTTAGCCGCTTCTGTACTCTTAGCGATAATCTTTAGAATCATTCCTCATGAGCCGTTTATTTTCAAGATCGACTCGGCCATAGTTGCATTGCTATTTTTCTGGCTCGGAAAAATTTGGAGAAAATACGAGCTTGAAGTTAGACCTCTGGACTTCGCACTTTCAATTCTTGCATTGATTTTGATTAGCCAAACAAATGGAGACATATCGTGGAACAACCAATGGTTTGGAAAGAGCGGATTTATCGCCTTGCTGGGGGAGATAGTGGCGGTATTCGTAGTCATATATCTTTCAGAGATGGTGAAAGCTATAAGCTTAGACAAATTTTTCTACAAGTTGGCTTTCAATGCGTTGTTTGTAATTGGATATCACATGCTCTTAGGGAGCTTGCTCTACGTAATTTTGAATTTATTTGGAATAGTTATATCCGATGTTATGTCACTTTTAAACAAGATCTGGTATATTTACTTTGCATTTGATTTACTAATAGTGTATTTAGCAATAAGATATATTCCAGCAAAAGTTAAATCGCTGTTGATTGGTGACTTTCGGAGGGTATTGAAATGATTAATAAACAAGAACTTGTATCAGTGATAATACCTGCTTATAACTTGGAAAGCTACATCGAAAGATCACTGAGAAGCGTTTTAGAGCAGACGTATGAGAATATAGAGATTATAGTAGTTAACGACGGTTCAAAAGATAGCACTGCAGAAGTTGCAGAGAAGATACTCAAAAATGCTGGGAAAATTTACAAGATAATCAATCAAAAAAACCAAGGGGCAAGCGTTGCAAGGAACACCGGGCTTACAGCAGCGCAAGGGAAGTACATAAAGTTCTTAGATGGAGATGATACACTCTTTCCGTGGACAGTCGAAGAGCTTGTAGGGGCGATTGAGGAGAATAAATGCGATATAGCATTTGGTGGTCAAAATGTTGTGAATCTTAAAGGAAAGATTTTGTATCGATATGATGAAATGTATGAGTATACTCAAGGAGTTTATGAGTCAAAGGAGATCCTAAAAAAATTTCTCCTACAAACAATGCATATATCATTGAATTCTTCTATATTCTTAAAAGAGATAATTGATAAAAACTTCATCAAGTTTACACCAGGAACTAGGTATTCAGAAGATAATGAGTTTATATCTAAGTATCTCTATTATTCAGGAAGTGGTTATGTGTTCAATAAGGCTGTTGCAAATGCACTTTATCGTATAAAATCTACAACTAAGATTCCAAGTTTATCAGTATTTCATAACGTTGGTGCAATGCTGAGGCTCAAAAGGTTTTTCGAAGAACGAAGAGAAAGAGAAATTGCTAAGATTATAGAATCAGAATGTATACCTGCGGCATACACTTGGACTATTGGAAATTTGGCGTTTAATGGATACCCACTCTTTGATTGGCTTAGAATCGCAAGAATGGATAAAGTGAGGAGAAATGTCATATCTTACAAAATTCACAATAAAAATACAAAATTTGGAAAGCAGCAAAATTTCTTAATTAGTCTTTTCCGCTTCTCTCCATTTTTAGTCTACGTGCTTCTTAGAAGCTACTCATATATCCTAAAAATCTTGCATCGATAAGTTTGATAACGATATGGAGGTCTCTAGGATGAATAAAAAATATCTACTAGCAACGGCGTGTAATGAGAAGTACGAAGAGTTCTTAATAAATCATTGGTTGAGGTCCTTAAAATCGAATTGCACATTAGAAAGCATTGATATCGTCGTTATAGACTATGGACTATCTGAAAATGCACGCAAAATTCTTAAAAGTGAAGCTGTTTTAATCAAAATCGCTGGAAAATTTAAAGGTCATATTAACAACACGAGATTTTTGGAATTGAATGATTTCTTACTTGAAAACGAAAACTATGAGCAAGTAGTGTTATGCGACTCAGGGGATATAATATTCCAGTCGGATATCTCTCATCTTTTCCAGTTAGAACCTGAAAAGATAAAAGCAGTTTGTGAAGAAATATCACCAAATATGGAAATCGTTGCCAACGATAAGAATGTGAAAAATGCTGACGAAATAAAGAAGTTTTTGTCTGACAAAAAATTGATAAACGCAGGCTTTGTCATCTATCCACGAAAACAATTTGTTGAACTTGTATGGTCAATGAACGAAATTATTAGAGATTTGGATGCTTGGGGAACGGATATGGTAGTCTTGAACTACTATGCATACAAAAAAGATTTTTATCAGCTTCATCCTAAGTATAACTTTATTCCCACTACGACGCAAAAAAAGTACAAAGTGAAAAACGGAAAGTTCTATCTTGTAGAAAATGGAAAAGTTGAACTAATCCCAGTTGTTCACAATGCAGGCAGACACAAGTTATTCAGGCCAATCCTAAACTTTGGCTACGGAGAAAGTTACAACATTCCGAGACCGCTCGCAATTTTTGCGTTGAGGACATTCTATCAAGTTCTATCGTTGTTCAAATCTAAAAGATAAAAGGGTGAGAACTCTCACCCTTTTCTATTTCGATAATATTCTGTTTATAATTTCCTTTACATTTTCACCGCTGGCTAACTTTTTGCCCAATTTAATAGTGTTTTCTCTCCATACTTGATAATCCTTTTCAGATACTTTACTTAGTATTTCATCAATTTCTTTCAAAGAATTTACCCCAAAACCTATATTGTATTCCTTTACGGTTTCGTATATTGCCGATTCTTTCCAAACAATTAGCGGCAATCCGCTAACTATATACAAAGATGCCTTATGAGGAGAATTGTATTTAAGATAGTGTCCGACCGTTCCGCTTATTCCGTTGACTTCTTCACCGTCCCATACTAATCCAAAGTGTCCTTCAATTTTGTATGGAAGTTCATCGGGATGAAACACACCTTTGTATTCCAAAACGCCGTCTTTTGTATCACCGTCATAACCTTTTCCGTATAGATAGACTGTGTAATTTAACGGGTTTACTTCTTTTATTATCTTTTTCAAGAATGTTGATTTTGAAAGATTACCTGCGAAAGAAATTACGTATTTTCCTAAACTTGGTAGAGTCTTGCTCATAACTCTTTCGTATACTGGGGTATCGAGGATGTAATCAAACAAGCCGAGAATGTAGATTTTTCCCTTATATCCTAATTTCTCTTTTATATAATCTGCCATTTTCTTTGAATGACATACTGCATGTGTAAAGTTTGAGAATACAAGCTTTTCCCTTGTGAAATCTATGCTTCTTGCAAGTCTTATACTTTCTATATCGTGAATTACAATGCATCTTTTGGCATTTTTGAACGCCTTCCTTAGTGCAGGGGCTATTAACAAATCGAGCCCTGTTCCGTTTTGGAAAAACACGATGGCATTATTTGCGAAATTTCGCTTAAGGTACAATGAAATAAGCCTACTTAGACTGAAAATCCTTGAATTACTATCACTTGCTTTTTTGAAAATGTCGACTCTTTTGAATTTAGCACTCTCAAAAATGATTTCGACGTCATTTTTGGCCTTGTAACCCGCATTAAATTTACTGCCCCAGTGAAAATATGGGACGTAATAAATCTCTTTACCTTCCATTTAACCACACCTCTGTCTTCCTAATTGAAGCTGTTATTACTTCATCCATGTTATAGTACTTGTATTCCGCTAATCTTCCGACAAATATATATTCACCTGTCCTTTCTAATCTTTCGACTTCCTCAGTATATTTTTTCCTTCTTTCCATGTTTTCACTTGTCATAACTATGTAGTATGGTTTGCCATGTGCTGTTGGATATTCAAAACAAACAGTAGTTTTCGAAGATTTTTCATCAAGAAAATGTTTGTATTCAGTTATTCTGGTCCAGTCATAGTCGTTTGGGTAATTAACCACAGCAACCGGTTGGTAGAACTCTATATCAAACGTTTTCAATACAAGATTTAAAGACCTGTACTCTAACTTTCCATGCGAAAAATCAAAAAATCTGTCCAATTCACCAGTATATACTACAAGGCTTGATTTCAGGTAATCTCTGATTTCAAAATAATCTATTCCCATCATCACTGTAATGTTGTCATGGTTCAGAATATTTTCGACGAGTTTTGTGTAACCGTATTTTGGTATGCCTTGATATTTATCAGAGAAGTACCTGTCGTCTCTGTTGGCCCTTACAGGTATTCTTTTTGCTACATCGGGTAATAGTTCTTCAGGATCTCGTTCCCATTGTTTAATAGTATAATTTTTGAAGAAAAGCTCATAAAGCCTTTCGCCAACTTGTGAGACAATAACATCGCGGAAATTTTTAGGAGGATTGTTGAATTTTGATTTCTTAACTTCATTTGATAAAAACTCTTCAACTTCGTATGTGGCAATATTGATGCCGAAAACTTCGCACAAAGTATCTCTATTGATCGGAAAGGGTATTAATTTACCCTCTGCGTAGCTTAGAACTTTGTGTTGATAATAATTGAATTCAGTGAACTTATTGACGAATTCCCAAACTGTCTTATTGTTTGTGTGAAATATGTGTGGACCATAAGTGTGAACCGTTATGCCATTATTATCTTTGTAATCATGGCAGTGACCAGCGATGTGTTTATGCTTTTCGATAACTAAAACCTTTCTACCACTTTCAGCCAAGATTCTTGCTGCTGTTGAGCCAGCTAAACCTGCACCAACTACTACGGCATCAAAAAACATTAAAAAATCACCTCTTCGTATTCTTATTTTACATAATTGACATTCTCAACCTTGAATGATAAAATATATCTTGCCTTACGGCTTTTGGGAGGTCGTCTAATGGCAGGACTGCGGACTCTGGATCCGCCAGTGGAGGTTCGAATCCTCCCCTCCCAGCCAGTTTAAGAAAGCCCCTTTTCGGGGCTTTTTATTTTTATCTCATGTCATCCAACATATCTTTTATTCCACTTGCCACAAAGTTTATTTCGAATTCAAATTGTTCGCCTGTCTCCATGTTCTTTATCATCACAACATTTTTCTCAATTTCGTTCTCACCGATTATTACGCACAATTTTGCGCCCGTTCTTGCTGCGTTCTTTAATTGTGCACCTAATCCTCTTTCCATTATTTCTAAATTCACCGCTATTCCTTCGTCTCTGAGCTGCTGAGCCAATCTAAATGCAACATTTCGCACTTCGCTTCCGCCAAAGTGTGCGATGTATACCTCGTTTATTCTCATATCCTCAACTTCCACATTCTCAGCCTTTATCGCAAGGACTAACCTTTCCATACCCGCGGCAAAACCGAGCGCAGGAACATCTTTTCCTCCGATTTCCTTTATCAACCCATCATACCTTCCGCCACCTGCGATTGCGCTCATCGCACCGAGTTTGTGGTGGTGGACTTCAAATACTGTCCTGTTGTAGTAATCGAGCCCTCTAACAAGCCTCGGGTCCTCGATGTATTTTATCCCAGCAGTGTCAAGCAGTTCTTTCAACTCTTCGTAGTGCTTACGTGCATTTTCGCCTATGTAATCGATAAGCTTTGGAGCATTCTTTGCATACTCTACATCTACCTTACAATCCAAAAGTCTGAGAACATTTCTTTCGTATCTAACTTTACAGTCATCGCACAACTTGTCTAAATGTTGTGAATAATATTCCTTTAGGGCTTCTTTGTACCTTGCCCTGTCTTCAGTATCACCGAGAGTGTTTATATGTATCTCAAAATCTACCAGCCCAATTTCCTTTAAGAACTCATTGACAAATATTATTAACTCAGCATCTGCAAGTGGGGAAGGGCTTCCGAAAATCTCTGCACCAAACTGGTGAAATTGCCTTTGCCTACCAGATTGTGGACGTTCGTACCTAAACATCGGTCCGATGTAGAAATACTTCTGTGGGAAACCGACAGTTATTAACCCATTTTCTACAAAAGCCCTGACAACTGGTGCAGTTCCCTCGGGTCTCAACGTTATACTTCTTCCGCCCTTGTCTTCAAAAGTGTACATTTCTTTCTGAACGATGTCTGTATCTTGCCCAACACTTCTAACAAATAATTTAGTCTCTTCAAAAATCGGTGTTCTAATCTCCGTGAAACCGTACAGCAGCGACAATTTCCTCGCCTTTTCCTCTATCCAGTACCAAAACTTCATCTCCTGCCCGTACAAATCCTCTGTTCCCTTTATTTTTTGGTACACAGTTTTTCCACCTCCGAAATTCGCTTCTTCGCATCATCCTTTGCGCCTTCGTCTACAAATTTCCATTCTGGTCTTATGGGTAACTCCAATACCTTGGTGTAATACTCCAAAGCTTTGCAGTAATCCTTCTTCTTTTCAAAAAGTCTCCCGTACATATAGTAAGTGTACAAATGATTCGGATTATTCTTCAAAGACCTTCCCAAATACTCTTCAGCAAGCGCCAAATTTGGGAATAATGGAACTTCGAGATTTCTAACTCCTGCAAGAAAGAACGGTTCCCATTCGTTAGGTCCGTATTCCATAGCTTTATTCAAATTGTAGTCAATCTTGCCAACTAACGTCAGAGCGAGCAGATTATTTTTCTGAACCCTGTGAGAAAGCACGACGGCTAAGCTATAATACCCTTTCCAGTATTTCGGATTCTCTTTTATTACTCTATCAGCGATATTGTAGGCCTTCTCGGAATATTCATATCCCTTACCGCCCCAGCTGTACAATTCCGTGTAGCCAATAACCACATCGCATATCTCAGATACGCTCAATCTTTCTAAATCTAAGTTTTTGAGAAACTCATCGAGCTCCTTTGCTTGTCTGTTACCTATCATATATTGAATTTTGTAAGAAATTTCACTTTGGGCAAGAACTAAGACATTAAAGAGCACGAAACATACAAACAGAAAACTCAATAATCTTCGCATTTAAACTCCCTTTAACTTATACTCTTCCATTCAGTGCCCATTTCCTAACAGCATATGCCACTCCAGCTTCATCGTTTGATTTTGTTAAAAACCTTGCATATTTCTTTACTTCTTCATGCCCGTTTTCCATAACCACTGGATAACCTACGATTTTCAGAAGTCCTATGTCGTTGAAGCTGTCTCCCAAATACATCGTCTGCTCGTGAGTCACGTTGAAATACCTCAGCAGATATTGAAAAGAAGATTCCTTTGAAGAATTTGGACCAAAGACTTCATAGAACGTTTCATTACCTAATGTGTTGTTTTTCACAACACTCGTTTGGTTCTGAAATCCATCCAACGCTTCCGAAATTGCCTTTACAACAGTTGGCTCGTCACCAACAACTGCAATTTCCGCAATCGAATTCTTTGTTTTTAGATATTTTAACACATCATCGACAACATTCAATCTCCAACTATTTTGCTCCAGATATTTCGAAAACGTACCGCTGTACGGCTCATCGACGTACATATCTTTCTCTTCAAGAAAGTCTCTATAGACTATGTAAAACAAATTATTTCTTCTTGCACTCTCAACAACGCGAATAGCTATCTGTACGTCTAACTCGGACTTGTAAATAACCTTGTCTTCCATCCATTGATAGATGAAAGCCCCGTTTTGAAAAATAACAGGCACATCGAGTCCAAGTTCTTCTATGTAAGGCTTGGCAGAATAAAAATTCCTGCCGGTTGCAACACTTACGTGCAAACCGTTCTCCATCGCTTCACGGAGTGCCAATACATTATCTTTTGGTATATGCTTTTCTTCGTTCAGCAACGTACCATCCAAATCAGTTACTATTAACTTAACCACTAAGAATACCTCCTTATTTATCCCCTTACCCCACGGCTCAGCGGGACACAACAACCTTACCTAAATCTCCGACTATTATCTGTACTCCTTTTGGTTTTCCATCGTTTTCAATGATTTCGACTTTCTTACCTATCAACGAAGAATCAATCCTGTACGAGAAATTCGATATCTTCACTTCGTCCATTAGGATAGAATTCTCTATCTCACAATTCTCAATAAGTGTGTTATTACCGATTGAAGTATAAGGTCCAATGTACGCATTTGAAATCGTGCAGTTATCACCGATAATCACAGGTCCTCTAATTACACTGTTCACTACCTCAGTGTTCTTTCCAATGCTCACTCTTCCCTGCAGTACCGATGTTGCTTCCACAGTACCTTCTATCTTAAACTCTTCAATTACATCGTCGAGGATCTTGTGATTTGCTTCAATCAAATCCTCAGGTTTTCCTGTATCCTTCCACCAACCGTAGATGATATGGCCCTCTACTGTCTCCTTGTTCTGAATCAACCAGTCTATAGCGTCTGTAATTTCCAGCTCATTCCTCCACGATGGCTTTATATTCGCAATTCCCTCGAATATATCCTTTCTGAACAGATACAAACCGATTATCGCAAGATTTGAAGGTGGCTCTTTTGGCTTCTCAACGGTTTTAACAATCTTGCTTCCTTCCATGACAGCGATACCGAACCTTGTTGGGTCCTGAACTGGCGATAACATAATCAGAGCGCTGAGTTCCTTCTTCTCTTCGAATTCTTTGACAAAAGGTCGTATATCATCCATGATGAGGTTGTCGCCAAGATACATCATGAAATCTTCATCGCCGAGGAAATCCTTTGCCATCAGAACGGCATGAGCAAGCCCTTTTGGCTCTGGCTGAAGGATATATGAAAGCTTTACGCCATACTTAGAACCATCGCCAAGCGTTTCTTGGAAATCGTTGATATTTTCTGGGCTTACTATCATGCCTATCTCATGTATACCCACGCTCTTTATCTTCTCGATTGTGTAGAGTATAACTGGTTTATTTGCAACTGGAATAAGGTGTTTAGCTGTTGTGTAAGTAAGTGGTCTCAACCTTGTTCCTTTACCTGCGCACAGAATAATTGCCTTCACTGACAATTCCCCCTTCCGATTGAATGTTGTAGCATTGTAGCAAATCAATTATATTACAAAATTTCGCATTTTCAAAGAAATTTACAGTTAAGAATTCTGTACATACACAAGTATACTGAAGAATCATTAAGAAACTGTGTGAACAAAGGCAGATAATTAAAGACAGGTGTTATTTCTGATGTTAGTGAAAATTTGGACGATTTGGATTGCTCATGCCCTAATGTTATCATTAAAATGCATAGCTATCGAAAATCAAACTTTGGGAGGGACGAAAATGAGCGCTTCTCATGTTTTGAAGCTTATCGAACAGGAAGGAATTAATTTTATCGACCTAAAAGTAGTTGACCTCTGGGGTAGATGGAGGCACGTAACATTAGCCAAGACAAACTTTTCCGAAAAGACTTTTACTGAAGGTGTAGGATTTGACGCGTCGAATCTTGGATATGCAGAAGTTTTCAGCAGCGATATGGTGATAATCCCAGATCCAGAAACAGCAATGATAGAAGAGTACGATAGCGAGAAAGTCCTCTCGATGATATGCGATGTCTACGAAGTAGAGAACATGACACCGTGCTCGCACGACCCGAGGACAATACTTAAAAAGACTCTCGAATCGATAAAAGACATAGCTGATGAAGTTTACCTCGGACCAGAGTACGAATTTCATATATTCGAAGACGTAAGATATGATGTAAAATCAAACAGAGTCATGTTCGAAATAGACAGTGCAGAAGGGTTTTGGAAATCGAGCGAGACAGGGGAGTATTTCATAGGCAGGAAGAAAGGATACCACAGAATCCCGCCATTTGACAAATTCATGGAAGTAAGAAACGCGATAGTCAAGAAACTTCTGGAATACGGCGTTCCGGTAAAATACCACCACCACGAGGTTGGCACATGCCAAGTTGAAATAGAACTTCCACTCGTTGAAGCTCTAAAAGCAGCGGACTACACAATGATAGTCAAGCACGTTGCAAGGCTTGTGGCAAAACAATACGGCTACATCGTAACATTCATGCCAAAACCGATGTACGATGAAGCAGGAAACGGAATGCACGTACATCAATTCTTAAAGAAGAATGGTAAAAACATCTTCAATGGCGACAAACTTTACAACCTTTCACAAGAAGCGCTCTACTACGTTGGTGGCATTTTGAAGAATGCACCAGCTCTCATGGCATTCACCAATCCGTCTACAAACTCATACAGACGTCTTGTCCCAGGATTTGAAGCGCCGACAAACGCAGTATTCGCACTTGCCAACAGAACATCGGCGATTAGAATACCTGCATACGTGAAAGACCCAGAAAAGCGCAGAATTGAATTCAGAACAATAGACGCCACATGCAACCCATACCTTGGATATGCAGCCATGATACTTGCTGGCGTGGATGGAATAAGAAGAAAAATAGACCCAACCGCTGAAGGCTTTGGCCCATTTGAAGGAGACATGTACGAAAAAGAACTCAAACCACTTCCAAAATCGCTCGAAGAAAGCTGTAAAGCATTAGCTGAAAACAATCAATTCCTAACAACATTCCCGAAAGAACTAATAACCCACTGGATAAATGCAAAACTTGTGGAAGAAAGACAAGTAAACGCAATACCTCATCCAAAAGAATACGACCTATACTTCGACGTTTAAAAAATAGTTCCTCCTCGTACCAGTACCCCCAGCCCTCGCTTCCAGCCAGCGAGGGCTTTGTTTTTTCAAAAAAATATATTGACAATTTCATATTACTGATATATAATCAGTACTGTGAATTGACTAATACATACGAAAAGAAAGAAGGTGAGACGATGAGGCGAAGATGCGGCTGTTCAGGACACGGAATGCATGGACCGCATAGATGCGAAGAGATGGGCTTTTCCATGGGAGATTTCTTAACAGCGGTTGTCTTAAATGAGCTTTCAAAAGGAGATATGCACGGATATGAGCTGTATGAAAGAGTTTCGAATTTGGAGTACTACCCATTCAAACACGATCAGAGCGTTCTCTACAGCCTTCTAAGAAAACTAAGTAACCACGGGCTTGTTGAGTATAGAATAGAAGAAGGTAGCGGAGCACCAAGAAAGGTTTACAGCATTACCGAAACTGGAAAAGAATACCTCAAAGAACTCAGAATCTATATTCAGAAACTCAAAGAATCATTTGAAGCGTTCTTGATGAGCTAAATAGTTAACAATTTCAAAAAAGGAGGGAACAAAGATGAGATTTGCGATACCCACAAACGATAGTAAGATGGTTGCAGATCACTTTGGAAGAGCTGAGTATTTCACGATAGTGGAAATCAAAGACGGAAAAGAGTTTGAAAGGAAACTTGTTGAAAATCTCCATGCAAAAGGTCACCACGGACATCATGGACATCACGGACACGAAGAAACCCACGAAACCAGCTGCTGCAACGGACATGGAAACGGACACGGAAATGGAAACCATCATCACGGACATGACGACGTATTCGAATCGACAGGACAGATAGACGCAGTCGTAGCAGTCAGGATGGGACAGCACATGTATGAAGAGCTCGTTGAAAGAAAAATAGACATCTACCTTGTAGAGCCCGGAACATCAATCGACACGATTGTCTCAAAAATGATTTCTGGAGAATTGAAAAAGATAGAGCCGAGGAAATAACGAGGTGAAGGACAACCCCCAGTTTAATAAGCTGGGGGTTGTTTGTTTATCCAAAGTCAAGACCGTTTGTTTGAACAACAATCCCATTCTCTCAGTCAGAATATTGGAAGGTGTGTTGGCTTGAGGAGATGTACACAAGAATGGGGGGAGTATGATGAAAAAAAGTGTCAACTATTCGCATGATATTTGGTTAAGGTGCGATAGCAAGACAGGGTTGTACTATCTGACGACGGAAGTAAGAGGACTGAAGTTCAAGGAATACGGTTATCCAACATTAGAACGATACTTGGTTAAGGTGGGAGGGATGGAAAACCCCAGGGAAACGGAAAGAGTGTACATCAGCGACGCTCTGCTTAAATACTTTGGTTCTGACCTCCCGAAGTGCTTAGACGCAGAACTTATCAAGACAAAGCCCTGGACATATTACCTTGTTCCAAGCAACACTTTCCAAACATTCATTATCTTGCTTGACAAAGGTGGGTTAGTCACTTTTGTCGAAAAACTGCCGAGAAACACTCGAAATTTTGTAATCCTGCCTGCGAGTGAAGTACAGTGGGATTTGGTGGTTCTCACACTGCCAAAGAAAAGAAGAAAAGAAGCAAAAATCACGTATGCAGCCTTTTCAGGATGTTGCGGCACGAGAATGGAAATAATCATAACACCTTAGGGGGAGATTATAAGGCCGGAGTTGCCGCGGATTTAGAGTAGACTCCACCTTTTTATTCCCTTCTCTCTTCACAGTTTATGTTGACTATTGTATATACTGATATTTGTATTAACCGTTAACAAGAAAAACAATTTCCATGGTATAATACAATGTAGCTGAGCGACTCTATGAGGGGTTGAAATTCTAAGATCTAATATGCCACAAACCACAGGAACTATGGTGTTAAAAAGGCTGTTTATTGGCAAATATCTTTGTACATTCCCATAAAATTTCGACACAGTTTGCGGATCCAGTGAAGCGTTCCTAACTATTCTCACAAACTTTCTAAAGGTGTTTAGATTATATATTGCTGCATGATTTCTTCTTTTGAAATTTTAGAACTTTGTGAACCTGTCTTATATTAACTATGAGGGATTTAAAGCCATGACAAGGCCTGATTAGTGGAAGTGGTACTGGGGAAACGGAAAAGTCAGTATAGCACAGAGTTTGAGCTTCCCTACAAGGGATTGAAACAATTGTGAGCGTCGCTATGAGGGTTTGAAACATATGGCTCTTGTTTTTTCCTCATAGTGATATGTTTTGAGCTTCCCTATAAGGGTGTAAAGACCCCCAGCGAAAGCTGGGGGTTATTTATTCACATATTTTTCGTATATCTTCTCTAATCTTTCCTGCAGTTCTTCAATCTTACTGTTATTTTCAACCACTATTCCCTCTTCAACAATATCTTCCTGCCTTTTCAGTATCTCTTCAATTGTCTTTTCGTCGTACCGTCCGCTTAGACGTTCTCTTATCGTTTCAGGACTTGCAACAACTGTTATCGTCAAATCGCAATTCTTAATCCCAAGCCTTCTTTTTATCGCTGCTTCTATGACTATGTCTTTCCCTTTCAGCTCTTCGAGCCTTTTGTCTAATAGTTTCAACATTGTAGGGTGTACTATCTGCTCGAGCTGTCTTAATTTCTCTTCTGATGCAAAGACTATCTTTCCTACTTCTTTTCTGTCGTCAGTTCCGAACGTTTTCTTGATTACTTCTTTGTTTATCTCAAATGCCTTATGACCCAGTTCATCTACGTTTATGTACTCAAACCCTTTACCAACAAAAAACTTTGAGACAGTGCTTTTTCCAGTGGCTATCTTCCCCGTGACACAGATGGTCATAGCAACCTTTCACCGAGAACTTTGTCCTTCATCTTCTCATATTCGTCGTTGTTCAAAATCATGAGGCTTATGTCATCATCTATCGTTTCTGAAAGTTTCTTTACAGCATCCTGCACTGTTTTTTCATCTTTGACGACAACCACAAATTCTTCATCTTTTAGAAATATTGCAACTGGATCGAAAATTGTTTTGAGGATTTCGACGTATTCTTTCATCATTCTACTTCAACCTTTCTCTGTGCAGAATCTTGGTAATTGTATTCCTCAAATCCGCCTCTTCCCATGAGTGCGTATGTTATCTTCTTTCCAAGCTCGACACCCGGCTGGTCATATGGGTTTATATTTAGCAGATGTCCAGCGATAGCAGTTGCGAGTTCGTAGTACATGATGAACTGTCCAAGGTGGTACTCGTCAATTTTCGGGAAGTTTACGGTTATCGATGGTCTTCCGTGCTTTGCAAGTGCAAGCTGCGTTCCTGTTTGTTCACTGTTGAGGAGTGTTGAGAGTTTCTTGCCACCCAAGTATGCCAGCTCTGGTTCGTTTTCGTGGAGTTTTGGAATTGTTATTTCTCTTTCGAACTGCTCAGTTCTCAAGAATGTGATTATCTTGTCATCTGGACCTTCGTTGTAGAGCTGTACTTGTGAGTGCTGGTCTACCGCACCGAGTGCTTTAACCGGTGTCTGACCAACGTTCACTTTATTTCCATCGTTGTCGTACATCTTTCCGAGGCTCTCTGCCCAAAGCTGTCTGTACCAGTCAGCGAGGTAATACAATCTGTTCGAATATGCCATCATAACAGAGATATTTCTGCCTTTTTTGTAATGCAAGTAATGTGTTACTGCAAGCAACGCTGCAGGATTTTCCCAAAGCGGCGATTTTATGGTTTTTTCGTAAGCGTCCTTTGCGCCGATTATGAGTTCTTCAATATCCAAACCTGCTGCTTTGGCAGAAAGCAATCCAACTGGAGTAAGGACGCTGAACCTTCCGCCAACATCTGGTGGTATATCAAGCATGCGTATGCCTTCGCTTCTTCCGAGTCTTCTCAGTACACCTTTTTCCGGGTCTGTTGTGAAGATTATATGTTCCTTCGGGTCTAATCCGTACGCATCGAGTATTCCGCGAACAATGAGGTAGTTTGCCATTGGCTCTGCCGTTGTACCAGACTTAGAGATTATATTGAATAGCGTTGTCTTCGGGTTTATACAATCAAGCACAGCGGCGAGATTATCTGGATCCACGTTGTCAACGACGAAAATCCTCAAAAATCCGTTTCTTTCTTCAACATTCATAGAATTCCAGTTGAACGGTCTTAGTGCGTTTTGAAGGGCGATATTTCCAAGTGCTGAACCGCCAATACCAAGCACTACGAGACTGTCGAATGTGAAGATAAAATCGCTCAGTTCGTTTACCGAGTCTATCCATTTTCTTGTAAGAACGGCATTAACGAAGCCTGGTTTGTTTTCGTCAAGCTTTTTCAAGAATTCTTCCACTTTTCCGGAGTAAGAATCTATTTCTGTGTAATCAAGCCCTCCTGCAACATTCTCAGAGAGGGTGTAAGTCAAATCGAACTTTAACACGTTAAGGCACCTCCGTTTTTTGCTCTCTTAATATTCTAATCTAAATATTACAACGATTGATTGCTAAGTCTGTTTTCTGATTTTTAAAGAATTAATACTTGATAGGTGCAATTATTGGAAGATCCTTAAGCAAATCCCTTGGATTAAGGTATGTGAGCTCAATTAAAAACGCACTTGCAACGACTTGACCTCCAACTTTTTCGACCAATCTCTTAAGTGCCAAAGCAGTACCGCCAGTTGCAAGAACATCGTCGACGATTAGTACTTTTTGCCCGGGTTTTATAGCATCTTCGTGTATATGGAGTTCCGCTTTCCCGTACTCGAGTTCGTATGTATCGCTTATCGTTTTGTATGGGAGTTTTCCAGGTTTTCTCACAGGAACAAATCCATTGTTTAGAATATATGCAAGTGGAGCGCCTATCATGAATCCTCTTGCTTCTGGACAGACAATAACGTCGAACTCGTATTTCTTTGCTTCTTCAACAATCGTATCGATAGCGTGTTTAAAAGCTGTTGAGTCTTTGAGAAGAGGGGTTATATCTCTGAATATAACTCCTTTTTGTGGGAAGTCTGGAATGTCTCTTATAAATGCCTTTAGGTCCACTTTGAAATGCACCTCCGTTTTGTTTTTTACGCATATATTTTACCACAAAAGTTTAAATATTGAAAATAGTAATGCGGAAAATATACCGCTGTACAGTGGGGCCTGCAACCAAGAGAATAGTACTCTGTTAAATATCCTTTCGTTGCGAATCCTCGTACCTCTGGCATACCCTACGCCGACTATGCTTCCGACTATTGAATGCGAAGCCGATATTGGCAAACCAATAGCGGAGAATAACCACAAAGTTACGGCGGATGCACTGATACTTACCATCGCTGAAAAGTCATCAAGCGCAACAAGCTCTCTTCCAATTGTATTAATACTGCGTTTTCCGAAAAAATAAACTCCAACAACGAGGGATAATCCACCGACTAATAACAGCAAATACGGATTAACACCCTGGGAAAGTAGAAGTCCTGTGATTTTTCCGGCATTATTGGCTCCGAAAGAAAATGCACCGTAGAGTGTGAAAGACCATAAGAAAGTTCTCAACACCAATTCTCTGACGCCTAAGTTTTTAATGCCTCTAAAAATTAACGCAAAGATTTTAAAGAACAAATATGCGATTGCAAACGAAGCAACAGGTGTGGCGAACCAGCCCAAGGCTATGAACAAAAGCACTTCTGTATTTACTTCTTTCAATAAGAACCCTACTCCAACACTTGCTCCTACAATTGCCTGCGTCATTGAAATAGGCAAATTAGCTCGCAAGAAAAATAAGGCAACCGCTGCTGAGGAGATGTTTATTATAAGCGCTCCGGCTGTATCTACCTTGACGAGGTTTGATGCAACTTTCAAATTTGGCATACCTTCAATCAAAGAGCCCAAAAGGATGAAAATTATAGAAAAATAAAGGGCTTTTCTCATTTTAAAGATGCCGTTTGCTATCGTTGGACCGAGGAGACTTCCGGCATCGTTGGCGCCAATAATTACAGAAACGACAACAGATGGTAAAAGCAGCAAAAATACCGTAAAGTTCATCTATCCCACCCCTGGAGAAATATTAGCAAGACTGAGAATATAATTATACAACTATTTGCTCATCTTTGGCAATAAAAAAAACAAAGAGGGCACAACTGTACCCTCTTTTCTGGTTTTTGGAGCAGGCGGTGGGACTCGAACCCACACCCTCCTCCTTACCAAGGAGGCGCTCCACCTCTTGAAGCTACGCCTGCACCAAGCGAATCATTTTTGCCGAAAGATATTTTACCAAAACAGGTAATTGAGGTCAAGATGAAAAATTAGAAACTTATTCTTCCTCTTCATCTTCTTCGTCTGTATCGATGAAGAAATCCTCGTCACCCATCATATCTTCCCAAATCTTTACGACATCGTTGAACTCTTCTTCATTTTGCACGGAGTCAAGGAAAACGTTTCCCTCGTCGTCTTCTGACTTGACGAACAAGTATGTATCTCCAAATTCAGAGATTTCTTCATTCTCTACGAAGATTTCTTCACATACCCAGTAAGTTTTTCCTTTGTTTTCGACTTCGCCAAGCAGTACGAAGTGGTGTTCGTTTCCTTCCTCGTCCATAAGCGTGAATGCGTCGATGTGGTCATGGTGTTCATGATCGTGGTCGTGTTCGTGACCGCAATCACATTCGTGATCATCGTGATGATGGTGTTTGTGTTCGTGATCAAACATGTTAATCTCTCCTTCCTCAAAGAAATATACGATTAAATGATACCACACATTCGCTAATTTTGTTTAATTTTGTGTTAAATTTATGTTCTCTTTGCTTTCGGAGTGTTATTCCGAATAAGAGATGAGTTTTCTCATAATCGTGTCAGAAAGTTCGCCCTTTAAACCGGGTGTATTCGACAAATTGACAAGCATCCTGATGAAGGCTTCGAACGAATCTCTCGGCACAACTTTTGAAAGTTTGAACAGATTTTCAACGATCGTTTCGACATTGTTCTTGAGACTTTCGAGTTCTTTGTCATCTACCGTTGTTATGAAATCGACGAGCCTTATCAAAATTCCATTAGCTTCGTGTATATCAAGCTCCTGAGGTATGTGACCTTTTAAGAGTATCTCAGACGGGCTGTACATGGAACCTGATATGCTCTGATCTACGAATACCTTTGCTGCCTCAGGTCCAACTATCCCGCTGGCAAGGATGTAAGAATATTCTTTCTTTTCCTGTTCGTTCATAAGTGAAAGCACCCGGCTCAGTTTATACCAGCTTCTCGGGCTCGGCTTTATGGAGGTTTTCAAAGAGACGCCTTCGCGAACGGACAAAAATTCTGGATATTTGGAGATAAAACTAATGACTTCCTCTGCAACGTTTACCTGCCTTGACCAACTTATCCACTCTTGTGGGTCCGGGTGGACTTCCAATATAAAGAACCTGCTCAGAAAAGCCGGATCGGTTATTAGCTCCACCTGGTCGTAATTTTCATCTGGCGGGTTCATGGAAGCCATTATCCACGTACCTTCCGGAAGTACGTGGTTGTGTATCCTTTTATCGACAAGCAGCTGCATTATAGCATTTCTGATGCTTCTGTGAGCTCGGTTTATCTCGTCAAGCAGTATTATAGTATTCCCATCCTCGGGCCACCAATCTGGTGCCAAGAATTTTGTCTTGTTCTCATCTCTTGCAGGCAGACCTATCAAATCTCCGGGCTCCATCTGGGACAGAACGAGTATGATAAGCTTCCTGTTTGTCTCTTTTGCGATGTCTCTTGCAATGTCGGTCTTCCCAACACCAAAATGGCCGATGAGAAGAGGAATTTCTCCGGCTTCCATTATCTTTTTTGATAAGTACTTTGCTTCGTTGACTGTCACATCTAACACCTTCCTTTATATTCCCTTTTCATTCTTCAGGTGGAAGTTCGATATCTTCAGGAATGACTTCGAATGGGGCGATTTCTTCCTTTGTAGCAGCATCTTGATTGCTGTCTTGCGGGATTTTTTCTTGAGATTCTGATGGCTCGGGCGTTTCAAATAAATCCTTGCCAATGCTTTCAAACGAAGCTCCACCGGCTTGTCTTACTAATTCTTCTATCATGCTTTCATCTTTAAACGTATCGGTGAGGCTGTACACAAATGTCCTTCCCAGTTTTCGCCTCTTAATAACCCCAGCTACTAGCAGCTGCTTGATTAAATTGGACGAATCCTTACCGCGCATGCTGTCTATCTCGAGCTTAGTTGCCTGCCTTCGAACAGCAAGAAATACCGCAATTTCCAATTGAGATGGAGACAAACTTCCGAGATTTCTTCGCTTGGCAACCTTAGAAACAAAATCGGAAAACTGCGGTTTTGTGTAGAATCTATAGTAATCCTCTATTTGTTTCAACTCAACTCCGTACTCTTCGCCGGAATACCTTTCTTGAAGATATTTCAAAACCTCATCAAGTTTTTCTTCAGGCAGTTCGGTAAGTTCAATAAGCAATGTTTTCGATATACCTCGGGAAGCGAATATAATGGCTTCAACAAGAGAAACATATCTTTTCAAATCATCTTGCAGTTGCGACATCTTCTTTCACCACTCTTCTTAAGACCATGTCGTCGTCAATTGTATACCTTTCAAACCTTATCAACTCGAGCACAGCTAAGAACTTAACGATGATTTCATACCTTGAATTGCTATTTCTCAAAATCTCGTACAGGCTTACATTGTCATATATTTCTTCTATCTCAGCCATTATCCTCTCGAGAGAATAGTTCTCTTTTTTAATAACATAAACCTTCTGCTTAACTTCGACTTCTTGAATAGCCGCTTTAACGATCTTAACTAACTTCTTTTCGTCGACCTTCGGGAAAACGTATGGAATCTTTACGGGATACTGATCGGGATTGCTGCTGTTTGCAATGTGTTCCGTTAACTCTTTCAACCTCGCGTATTCCTCAATTCTGCGTATCAACAATTCCCTTTTGTATTCGTACTCTTTCTTTTCCTTTTCGCTCATCGGAAGCAAGCTTTTCGATTTCAGTTCCAAAAGATACGCAGCGGTCGCTATGAACTCCGAAGTTATATTCAAATTAAATTCTTCCATCTGGTTAACATAGTACAAAAACTCATCCGCCAGCTGAGAAATGGACAGCTGACGGATGTCTATTTTCTTTTTTTGAACTAAATAAAGGAGCAGATCTAAGGGACCTTCAAATTGCTCTAACTTAAAATGCAGCTCCATCGCTTAATTAAAAGAAACCTTCTTCCTCCACTATGGATTCGTACGGGATTTCGTAAACTTCGAGAATACCTGCAACACTCTCTGCGTCCTTGCTGTCAACTTTGATTGAGACCTGCCTGCTTTCACCATCTTTGAGAGTGAGTATTGATAGTATGTTGATTTTGTTGTTAGCGAGTACGTCTATGACTCTCTTGAGCTCTCCGGGCTTGTCTTGTAAAGTGAGATTGATCCTTATCCCATGCTCGTCCATTGCGGCGATTTCAGTCATCGCTTCGAGAACTTCCTGGATTGAGAGCACGCCGATGACTTCGCTGTTGGAATTCACAACTGGGAGTATCGTTTCCTTGTTTTCGATGAGCATCATTGCCGCTTCTTCGATTGTTGAATCTTCAACGATGTAGAAGTCAGGGAAAACAACATATGGAGCAACTTTTTCATCCATCTCGACTTCTTTGACGACCGATTTGTGGAGCAAACCGTCGAATTTGCCATCCTCATCGAGGACGATACAGTAATCGCAAGAAAATCTTCGCATCTCGTGTAGTGCCTCTGAAATTGTCTGCGAATTCTTCACCTTTGGAAATAGAGTATTTACCCACCTTACTGCTTTCATGAATAAAACCTCCTTTGCCTCTCATTTTAGTTATGGATTCTTAAAAATAGTAGTAATATACTTCACCGCTGTCTGAACAATACACTGCGAATGAATTGCTTGAATTATTTATCCTGAGTACCTCAAGAGGATAATCCCCCGTATCTAACGTGATTATATCTTTTCCATTTGAAGTAACCATAACCTTATTATACGGTGCACTTAGAATTACAACTTGCTGACCAACCTTAGTAACATACGTAGGCGTGTAAGGAACCTTGAATGTCCCTATAATTTCATCGTTCTTGAGCATATAAATCGTTGAGTTTGACATAGAAGCTATGTAATAAATCTCACCGTCGAAATATGCACTTGATATATATGAAGCAAGTTTTGTTAATTTGCTACTTGCCAAGTTGTACACTTGTCCTCCGCGTGTGTCGACAAGCAAGTCGTTTACCAAAATTGAGGGCGTTGTAAGGCCTATTTTTACCGGCTTTTCGTTAAGAAACTCGACATCCTGTGACTCGTTCCAAAGGTACGTACCTAAAACTTTATTTCTCCAAAGAAAAATATATGCTGCGGAACCTGAAAAAGCTGACTTTGACACCAATTTCAGATTCGTATCGTATATGTGCAGAGCGCCGCCTTCGAGGAGTATATATACATTTTTTCCATCGAAAAGACTACCTTGAATGCGTCTTTCGAATTTAACACTAAACAAAAGCTCTCCATCAAGAGATATCTTCGAAAGATAAGGTCCTGTCCTGTCGACAACCAAATAGCTATTCTTAAGGTCGTATACAGCAATGACAAAATTACCAATGTAGTTGAAATAAGATAAAATTTGCTTGCTTGATATATCATAGACCGCCATGTTGCGGCTGAATGGATCAATAAAAATAACGTCCCCATTAGTGCGGAAATTTCTGAATGAATACTTTATACCAACGTAGACCTTCTCGATAGTTACAGAAAACACGCTTGAAAACAAAAGGATAAGAAATAAAAAAGATATCATAAATCTTAGTGTGTGTCTGTGCATACTCTCTTCAACAGCTCCTTTGCTACTTCTTCCTTAGTACCTTCCAGATTTACAACCGCTTTGCCTTTGAATATTATATATACCTCTGTCTTATCGCTTCCCATCACTTTTCGAGCATCGTTTGCAACTATAACATCGGCATTTTTCTTTACAAGTTTTTCGTAACCGTTCTCGATGATATTCTGAGTCTCTGCTGCAAATCCAACAACAATTTGCGCCGATCTTTTGTGGTGACCTACGTATTCTAATATATCAGGCGTCTTGCTCAATTCAATAACAAGCTTATCTGAAGACTTTTTAATCTTCTCCTTTGCACTTTCAGCTGGTGCATAATCCGCAACAGCGGCACACATAATAAGTATATCATAGTCATCGTATTTTTCCAAAACATTTTCAAACATCTCGCGTGCGCTTTCAACCTTCACTATTTCATCTACAAAATAAGGATATTCCATACACGTTGGTCCGGTTATCAAACACACATCTGCACCTAATCTTTTCGCCACGTTCGCAATTGCATATCCCATCTTACCGCTTGAGTGGTTCGAAATGTACCTTACAGGATCAATGCTTTCCCTTGTTGGACCCGCTGTAACGAGCACCTTCTTGCCTGCAAGCGGCTTCTCTTCAGCCAAGATATGTATAAATTCTATAATTTTTTCATTTTCAGGGTACCTTCCCTTTCCAACCTCTCCACAAGCCAAATGTCCAACTTCCGGTTCTAAAACCTTCCATCCCAATTTCTTAACCTTCTCCAAATTCTCCAAAGTTGCGGGATTTTCGTACATCCGAGTATTCATCGTTGGAACGATGACCTTGTTTTCCTTGTTAAATGCGAGAGCAGTTGTTGTCAAAAGATTGTCAGCAAAACCATTTGCAATCTTTGCAATCGTATTTGCCGTTGCCGGAGCTATGATAAAAACATCAGCCCATTTTGAAACTTCGGTGTGAATTATCCAGCCAGACTCAATCTCGTACGTATCCGTATAGACTTTACAGTTACCAACTGACGAAAACACAACGGGGTTAATCAACTTAGCTGCATTCTCAGTCATTATCACCTGCAGATTCCATCCTTGCTTTCTAATCTTACTTGCCAAATCGACAGCTTTGTATATAGCAATCCCAGAAGAGACACCTAATAGGACATTCATCTTACCCACCACCCTTACTGTATCGTATTTTTCGCCATACGAATATACCTTGTACATATTATTATATCATGTACCAATTTCGCATGTGAATTTGATTTCTGTATTAATTAAAGTACCTTACTCTGATGGCTATTAAAAGTGCTCAGAAACAGCTTAATGTTACGTATAGTTAACAAAACATGAAGCGTAAAAATGATATAAAAAGATACTTGTTGAAATTCAATGCTATCAATGTAAAATCATAATAATTTATATGCATTACAATTGTAACAACAAAACTTTAATTATAATAGATGGGATTACTCGAATGAGTCCAAATGTCCAAAAATTTATGAATTTTATAATCTAAGACTGATAAAGTTGTCATATCTATCTAAATTAGCACATTTTCTTCGTATTTTAAATGAAAATAATAGTAGGTATTGACTTTAAAAAATCAAGTATGTTAAAATATGAAAAAATTTTTTAAGCGTGTTAAAATTCCAAGCTGTTCCAACAGATTGAAAAGACACAATAAGTTATTTCTCATTACTTTTTCAAGGGAGGGTGAAGGTATGAGTAGTTTGAAGAAAGCCGTCTTAGTTCTTCTTTTAGTTAGTTCTCTTAGTGTGTTTGCAGTTGTGAAGATTGGTGCTCTCTTGCCACTCACAGGTGGGGTCTCTGCGTTCGGAGATTTGGTAAAAAAGGGTATCGAGCTGGCACTTGAAGAAAGAGGAACTGTGCTTGGCGAAAAGATTGAGGTTGTCTACATGGACACGAGAAGTGAGAAAACAGAGGCAGCTAACGGTATTGCAAGGCTTATTGATAAAGAAGGAGTTATCGCTGTTATAGGCGAAGTTATCAGCGGTAACTCGATTGCAGCTGGCGAAATAGCTGAAAAGAAAAAAGTACCTATGGTCAGCCCATCTTCGACAAACCCACTCGTGACACAAGGTAAGAAATTTGTTTCAAGGGTATGCTTCATCGACCCGCTCCAGGGTACAGCGCTTGCAGAATTTGCAGTTAAGACATTGAAGATTAAAAAGGCAACGGTCCTCACGGACGTTGAGCAAGACTACAGCGTTGGTCTTTCAAACTATTTCATCGAAAGATTCAAGAAATACGGCGGACAGGTACAGCAGTTGCAATACAAATCAGGAGACAGCGAATTCAGCGCCCAGCTGTCACAAGCGTTGGCATTCGGAGCAGAAGCGATAGTAGTGACAGGATACTACAATGAAATAGCTCTTGTTGCACAACAAGCAAGGGCACTCGGATTCAAAGGATACATCCTTGCGGGAGATGGAGCTGATGCGCCAGAGTTAATAAAGATAGGTGGACAAGCAGTTGAGGGAATATACTTTACAACCCACTACCATCCAGACGCACCTGTTACGAGCGTTTCCAAAAAATTCGCTGAAGCATTTGTAAAGAAATACGGAGTAAGGCCGTCCACACTGTCAGCACTTGGGTACGATGCATACATGTTAGTAGTAGAAGCGATAGAGAGAGCAAAAACAACAAAGCCAGAATTGATAGCTACAGCAATTAGGTCTATTAAGAACTTCCAAGGTGCAAGTGGAACGATTACGATAGATGCAAATACGGGAAATGCAACAAAAGATGTTGTGATTCTAACAGTTAAAAAACAGCAGTTTGCTTTTGCTGCGACTATTTCTGCAGCATCTTTGAAATAGTTTGTTCAAAATTGGGGGGTTAAAACCCCCTTTTAAAATCTTCTTGGGGAGGGATTTATGTGAGGAAAACGGTCGTTGTACTCTGGCTTTTACTTGTCCTCAGTGTCTTTGCTGAGATTAAGATAGGTGTACTCCTACCGCTGACAGGCGGTATTTCTGCTTTTGGTGACTGGACGAAGAAAGGCATAGAGCTTGCCTACAAGCAAAAGAACACAGTTCTCGGTCAGAAGATTGTACTCGTGTATGCAGATACAAGAAGTGAAAAAACGGAAGCTGCAAACGCTATGGCAAGGCTTGCCGACAAGGAAAAAGTCGTTGCTGTAATAGGAGAAATCGCAAGCAGCAACTCTATGGCAGCAGCGGAAATTGCTGAAGCAAGGAAAGTTCCGCAAGTAGCTGTTACGTCAACTAACCCACTCGTGACACAAGGCAAGAAGTTTGTTTCAAGAGTCTGCTTCATCGATCCATTGCAAGGTACAGCACTTGCAGAATTTGCAGCTAAGAACCTCAAAGCCAAGAAAGTGGCAATATTTGTGGACATAGAACAGGACTACAGCGTTGGTTTGACGAACTACTTCGTCGAAAGATTTGAAAAGAAATACAAAGGCCAAGTACTCAAGGTACAGTACAAATCAGGCGACCAAGAGTTCAGTGCACAGATTGGACAAGCAACTGCTTTTGGAGCAGATGTAATAATGTTCACAGGTTACTACAACGAAATAGCACTCGCTGCTCAGCAAGCAAGATCCATGGGCTACAAAGGATACTTCATCGCAGGTGACGGTGCGGACGCTCCAGAGCTCATTAAAATAGGTGGTAAGGCTGTTGAGGGACTCTACTTCACAACACACTACGTACCGGAAGCTGCGACGACGAAACTTGCTAAGGACTTCGTAGAAGCATTCAAAAAAGAATTCGGTACGCTCCCAGCAATGAACGCAGCGCTTGGTTACGATGCTTACATGCTCGTCGTAAACGCTATTGAACGCGCAAAATCAGCAGATCCTGTAAAAATTAACGAAGCAATCAGAGCTACAAAAGGTTTCCAAGGCGTTAGCGGAAACATCACGATCGATGCTAACGGAAACGCAATCAAAGACGTCATTATAGTAAAGGTTAAAGATGGGAAATTCGCATTTGAAACAAGGATAACGCCAGAAAACTTACAATAATTCGCAACAACGCCCGTGCTCTGTGCTAACCGCACAGGCACGGGTTTAGGTTTTTACACATTCTCGAGGAGGTGTCGATATTGACCATAAACCTTACTATCTTTGTTCAAAATCTGTTCAATGGGTTGATGGTTGGTGGGTTGTATGCATTAATAGCTGTGGGATACACAATGGTGTATGGTATACTGAGACTCATTAACTTCGCATTTGGTGACATCATGGTCATGGGTATATACTTCGCATTTTACGGAGCTACGCTCATTAGATTCAGCTTTCCTCTCGCTGTTATATTCTCGCTTGGTGCAACGGCTGTACTGGGTGTTCTTATCGACAGGCTTGCTTACAAGCCACTGAGAAATTCGCCAAGAATTTCAGCCTTGATAACGGCAATTGGTGTGTCGTTCTTCATTGAAAGCTTTGCGGTTGTTTTCTTCGGACCGAACTACAAAGCATTCTTAGAGGCTTTGAAAAACAAAACTATTGCCTTTGAATCGTTCGTCTTCGGCAACGTCTACCTTCCAAAGATCATATTCATCATCCTTGGCATAACCGCTGTTGCTTTGGTTCTGCTTTATCTGATTGTCTACAGAACAAAAATGGGAATGGCAATGCGAGCAATATCTGCTGACATACCGACAACATCATTAATGGGTGTCAATGTTGATAATGTTATTGGCTTTACATTTGCTATCTCATCCGCCTTAGCTGCTCTTGCTGGCATCATGTGGGCTTTGAGGTACCCGAGCTTCTATCCATACACCGGTTTTGTTCCGGGACTTAAAGCGTTCATAGCGGCTGTTCTTGGTGGTATAGGCTCCATTAACGGAGCAGTCCTTGGCGGTATACTGCTCGGTGTCATAGAGATGATGATAATCACATTTTTCCCAACCCTCATGCAGTACAAGGATGCGTTTGCGTTCATAATCCTTATCCTCATACTCCTTGTAAGACCAGCAGGGCTACTCGGCAAACGCGCGGTAGAGAAAGTTTGAGGTGAGAGCAGATGAAGAGCAAGACGAAAAGGGATTTAACACTGACCGTACTATTCGTAATTTTCGTTGCTATTTTGCTTGCTATTGCCAATGTTAGATTCGATTCTTACCAAAGACAAATACTATCACTGATGGCGATATACGGAATAATGGCTGTGAGCTTGAACCTTGTTAATGGTATAACTGGTGTATTTTCACTTGGTCATGCAGGTTTTATATTACTCGGTGCGTATACATCGGCACTTCTCACAATTCCGCCTGACCAAAAACAGATGATATTTATCATTGCACCACCGAGCCCTCTAATAGCGAACTTGCACACCGACTTCTTTACGGCGACGATAATAGGCGGTCTTGTCGCAGCTTTCGGAGCGTTCATAATCGGATTTCCGGTTTTGAGACTTTCGGGAGATTATCTTGCTATAGCGTCGCTCGGTTTTTCAGAAGTCTTAAGGATATTTGCACTAAACCTGCAATCGATAACGAACGGTTCTCTGGGCTTAAAGGGACTGCCAAACTACACGAACATCTGGTGGAGCTGGGGCTGGCTCTTAGTTACGGTATTGTTTATTGTTAGCTTGGTAAAAAGCTCATACGGTAGAGCACTCTTAGCTATACGAGACAACTCGATAGCGGCTGAAGCGATGGGAATAAACGTCTTCAAACACACCTTGCTTTCATTCGTTATCAGCGCATTCTTTGCAGGCGTGAGTGGAGCGCTGTATGCCCACTGGCTCACCACGATAGACCCGAGGATAACGACATTCGGTCCAATCCTAACCTACTACGTGCTCATTATGGTCGTTCTCGGTGGACTTGGTAGCATAAGCGGGTCGATAGTTGGTGCAATAATCTTCGCGTTCCTCATGGAATGGCTCAGAGCGTTCGAACAGCCATTCACACTCTTTGGAAAAGAATTCCCAGCGATACAAGGCATGAGGATGCTCGTTCTCTCAGTGCTGTTTGTCATAACGATGATCGTCTGGAAGCGCGGAATATTTGGAAGAGGAGAACTAACATGGGAAGGAATAATAAGATTTTTCAAGCGCATCAGTTCAAGAGGTGGTAAACAATGAGTGAAGTCAAGACAAATAACAAAACTCAAAAGCCTGTGATACTAAAAATGGACCACGTAACGATGCAATTCGGAGGATTAACTGCGGTCGATGACTTCGATAACGTCGCATACGAAGGCGAAATCCTCGGTATAATAGGTCCGAACGGTGCTGGAAAAACCACAGCGTTCAACGTCATTACAGGCATATACTTCCCAACAAAAGGAAGGATAATATTTGAAGACATAGACATAACACCGTACAGACCGCACCAGATAACGCATCTGGGCATTGCAAGAACGTTCCAGAACATAAGGCTCTTCGGAACGCTTACTGTTCTTGACAACGTCCTTGTTGCAATGCACCATTTGTTGTCAACAAGAGATGCTGATGCGATACTCAAAAAGCACGGTAAAGAACCAAAAATCAAAGGACACCTCTGGTTCTGGAGGGCGGTCAGCAAAATAGGTTACAAAAACCAGGAACAAGCTATGCGAGAAAAAGCTATGCAATTGCTCAAAAAAGTCGAGCTCGACCACCTTGCGGACGAAATAGCATCATCACTCCCATACGGTCAGCAGAGAAAACTTGAAATCGCAAGAGCGCTTGCGACTGAACCGCGGCTACTCCTGCTCGACGAACCAGCGGCAGGTATGAACCCGAAAGAATCCGAAGAACTCATGGAATTCATAAAATACATCCGAGATGAATTCAAACTCACGATCATACTCATCGAACACGACATGAAAGTCGTCATGGGCATATGTGAAAGAATAATAGTTATGGACTCAGGAAAGATAATTGCTGAAGGAACACCTGAAGAAATAAGTCGAAATCCGAGAGTTATCGAAGCTTACCTTGGTAAGGAGTGGGAACATGCCGGTGCTTGAAGTTGAAGGCTTACACGTATTTTACGGCTCAATCAACGCAATTAAAGGAATATCGTTCAAAGTTGATAAAGGAAAAGTCATAACGCTTATCGGCGCCAACGGCGCTGGTAAGACGACGACGCTATCAACAATCGCTGGCTTGGTTAAAGCAAAGAGGGGAAAAATCATCTTCGAAGGAAAGGAAATTCATAACCTGCCACCGCACCAGATTAACAGACTTGGCGTATGCCTTGTTCCGGAAGGTAGAAGAATCTTCCCAAACTTAACGGTCATGGAAAACCTCATGATGGGCGCATTCAACAGAAAAGACAAAGAAGGCGTAAAACAAGACCTTGAATGGGTCTTTTCACTATTCCCAAGACTTGCGGAGAGAAAAAACCAACTGGGCGGAACGCTCTCTGGTGGAGAACAGCAGATGCTTGCGATTTCGAGAGCGCTCATGAGCAGGCCTAAACTACTCATGATGGACGAACCATCGCTTGGACTTGCGCCTATACTTGTTGAAGAAGTCTTCGAAATAATCAAAAAACTTAACGAAGACGGAATGACAATACTGCTTGTTGAACAGAACGCAGTCGGTGCGCTCAACATATCGCACTATGGATACGTACTTGAGACAGGAAACATAACCCTCGAAGGAAATTCCAAAGATCTACTCAAAGACGAAAAAGTCAAAAAAGCATACCTCGGGTTGTGATTTGTTAATTCATTACGAACTCCAAAATACCCGGTTATAGCTGAATACGACCGTTCATACCCGTTTTTTGGATTGTGAAATATACAATCGATAGTTGTCGAAAAGAAGTATGCACAATATTTTGGGTGGGGATTTTGAATTCCCCACCCTTTTAATTTGACAAAAGTTTTCCGTTGATGTACTATATATTGTGTACAATCCTAAAAATATCCAATATAATGCGTTGACTATCCTATTTAAGCGCTTTTTTGAATTTGTGGGGGAATGAATATGACATTTGAAAAGCCACTTTTGCGGGTTGTGAGGGTACTGTACGGCGACCATCCAGAATTGCCTTCCGTCAGCGTATATTTCCAAGGCTGTGATGCTTTTCCAAAATGCGCAGGCTGCCACAATCCTGAGACGTGGGAATTCAACGAAGATTTTTCCGTTGACTTTGAAAGTCTCAAAGAGCACGTCATTTCAAAACTTCAAACACTGCTTAAAACGTACGAAAAAGTCAGCTTGGCGTTACTTGGCGGTGAGCCACTGTCGTTCAGGAACAGAAGATATTGTTATTTACTCGCTAAAGAAGTTAAAGAAACATTTGGCGACAAAGTCGTCGTAATCGTGTACTCTTGGAGGACGCCGAAAGAACTGCTTAACATGAACATACCGCTGAGCTATTTCGATGAATTCGTACTCGGAAGGTACAACCACAAATATCACAGAAACGGATTTCCAGCTTCGGCAAACCAGCTTTACTTAAATAAAGAACAACTTATCCAGATATTGCAAATTATTAGTGCAAGGGGGACAAGGTATGTCAAAGTTAGTTGATATTCTCAAAGTTTTCAACTTCGAAAATGATTTCGTGGAAGAGATTTCTCAAGTTCCCGAAGTTTTTCTTGGTTTAGAAGGCATTGACTGGCAGCTTGATATAGTAAGATTCACTGAACACTTCTTCAACAATGGAATACTCAGCTCTACGATAGATGCCAACGCAAACGTTAGGAGCACGAATGTATATACATACTTCAACGAGGTAGTAAAACCCTGGTCGAAACTCTACTCGCTTTATTACATATACCAGCGCATGAAGTCGCTCTTTGGCAAAGAGGACGCAAGAAAATTTCTGAGGTACGAATTGTATGGCGACGTGTATCTTCACGATGCGCACCACTCAGCATTCGAGCCGTACTGCTATGCCTACTCGCTCAGGCCCATTGTCGAGAAGGGCTTGTTCTTCATCGACAGCATAAAATCCGTCCCAGCAAAGCACCTGTCCTCATACATACAGCACGTTATCCAGTTTGTCATGTTCGCATCGAACCAACAATCAGGCGCTGTTGGACTGCCCGATTTCTTCGTCTGGCTTGCGTACTACTACAAAAAGGACATCGGATCTGGAGTAATACCAAAAGGGCAAGAGAAAGAATATCTGTATCAGATGTTCCAGATATTCACATACTCAATCAACCAACCAATTAGGGGTACGCAGTCTCCGTACACGAACTTCACATACCTTGATAGAAATTACATAAAGTCTATATTCAATGGCGAAACATATCCCGATGGCACGCTGATTACTGACTATGTAGAGGACATAATCGCACTCCAAAAAGAATACTGGCAGTGGATAAGCGAAGAAAGAGAAAAGCAGATGTTCACATTCCCAGTCTTAACTGCATCGCTGCTCTACAAAGATGGAAAATTCATCGACGAAGACAGCGCGAGGTTCATAAACAAAGTGAACTTGAAATGGCAGGACACAAACTGGTACATCTCAGACAGCATCGATGCCGTAGCTTCTTGCTGCAGGCTCACGAGCTCAACTCGTGAAATAAAATTCAAAATGGGACCGGACAAGCTCTCTGGAATGGTCAATTCCATAGGTGGTTCTGACTTGAACATCGGGTCATTCAAAGTCGTAACGCTCAACCTTCCAAGAATAGCGCTCGAAGCGAAAAACAAAGAGCAATTCTTGGAAAAATTGAGGGAAAAAGTCAGAGTCGTACAAAAATCCTTGGCAGCAATAAGGAACATAATCCAGGAAAGGATTCAGCAGGGCGTCCTGCCGCTTTACAACCTTGGCTTGATGGATCTCAACAGGCAGTACGGAACGGTGGGAATCAACGGTGTATATGAAGCGATGGAAATTCTTGGACTAACAACAGTTGACATCGATGGCGTGAAGTACACTCAAGAAGGCGAAGAGTTTGTAGCCACTCTGCTCGATGAGATAAGAAAACTTAACGACGAGGCATTTGAAAAATACGGCTTTACATATAACATCGAGCAAGTCCCTGCAGAAAAGGCGGCTGTTACGTTTGCACAGAAGGATAAAATCTTATATGGAATAAACTACATACTCTACTCTAACCAATGGTTGCCACTAACGACAAACACCGACATGCTCAATAGAATAAAATACTCAGGAATATTCGACAAGAAAGTTTCAGGCGGGGCGATACTGCATATAAACATAGACTCACCGTTCAGAAGCGAAGAAGAAGCTTGGAACATGGTTAACTTAGTAGCTCAGATGGGTGTTGTGTACTTCGCATTCAACCAGAAAATCAGCGTATGCCAACACGGGCACGCATTCTATGGAGAAAAATGCCCAACGTGCGGTGGAAAGAAAACAGACGAATACCTGAGAATCGTTGGCTACTTAGTCCCTGTGAGCTCCTTCAACAAAGTCAGACAAAAAGAAGAATACCCAAAGAGAATATTCTACTGATAAAAAATAACTCCCATCCCCCTTTAGCTCCGCTGATAGTTAAAACATTCTCAACTGTCCCTCCGGGACAGTTTTTTTCGTCGACTTAATCTTCTTCATTTGTCCTTCCTTCAAAATTCCAACCTTCTTCTCTATATCACTCTTCTCAACGATTATATTCAATATCTCCCTCGCCCTATCGACTATACTCTGCGGCAGTCCCGCGATGGCCGCTACCTCTATCCCATAGCTCCTGTCTGCTACTCCTTCGATTACCCTGTGCAGGAAGATGACACCATCTGCTGTCTCTTTTACATCAACTGTAAGGTTCTTTATCCCATCGTACGCATTAGCAAGTTCTGTCAACTCAGTAAAATGCGTTGCAAATAAGGTCTTGCACTTCACCTCGTTATATATGTACTCACTCATAGACCATGCGATACTAATACCATCGAACGTACTTGTCCCCCTTCCAACCTCATCGAGCAAAACGAGGCTCCTCTCCGTTGCTTTCGAAAGAATCAGTGCAACCTCGCTCATCTCTGTCAGGAAAGTACTCTTTCCTGTTGAAATATCGTCCCTTGCGCCCATGCGCGTGAAAATCCTGTCGAAAACAGGTATCTTCGCAAAACTTGCCGGCACAAAACAGCCAATCTGCGCCATTAGCGCAATCAACCCAACTTGCCTGATGTACGTACTCTTTCCGCTCATATTCGGACCTGTCAATATGAACATCCTGAGCCTGTTATCCATATACGTATCATTCGGCACAAAGCTGTCCACAAACCTCTCAACAACAGGATGCCTGCCCTGCAATATCTCAAGCTCGCCATCTGAAAGCACGGGCCTTGCGTATCCGTACAGACTTGAAACGTATGCAAATGTAGTGTAAATATCTATCCAGCTAAGCGTCTCGGCAACTTTTTGCAACTGCTCAGTGTAGACCTTTATCTCATTGCACAGATTCTCAAACAACGCCTTCTCGAGAGCCTCAACCTTCTGCTTTGCAGCCATGATTTTGTTTTCGAATTCTTTCAATTCCGGCGTTGTGTACCTTTCGGCGTTCACAAGTGTCTGGAGCCTTGTGTAGTGCTCCGGAGCATTTTTCACCTGTCCTTTCGGAATCTCTATGTAATAACCAAAAACATTGTTGAAGCCAACTTTCAGCTTCTGAATTCCCGTCTTTGCCCTCTCAATTTCTTCAAAATCCTTCAACTTCTCATTTGAATGGTACAAAAGCTCGCGGTACTCATCGAGCTCTTTTGAAACCCCTTCCTTGATTATCTTTCCTTCTCCAAGCTCACCTTCTATCTCATCGTACATCGCACTTTGAATCTTCTCTTTTACAACACTTAAATCTGGCAAATCCTCAAGCAATTTTGAAAGCTCGTCGTTACTTGCCAGCGCATCACGCAGAGGTTCTATAACCTCGAGCGTGAGCCTCAGGCTTATCAAATCCTTCGGCTTTGCGCTGTCGTATTGTATCCTGTTTATTATCCTCTCCAGATCGTAGACGCCATCGAGATACTCTCTTACCTCATTCATCAACAGCTTATCTTCCAAAAACGCACTCACCATATCGAGCCGTTTCTCTATCTCTCTTCTATCCTTCAAAGGATGTAGAATAACCCACTTCAAAAGTCTCGAACCCATAGGCGTCTTTGTCTTGTTCAGCACATCGTACAAATTCTTCCCCCGTTCTCCGGGAACAAGCGACAGATTCTCGATTGTTGTCGAATCGAGAATCATATATTTCGACTCGTCGAGCGTCCTTGGAAACCTCAACTTCGCCTGTTTATTGATTGTGTAATTCAAATACTTCACTAAAGCTCCAAACGGATAATGCGCATCGCCAAGCTCAAAATGGTCGATTGAAAAAACATTGTACGCTTCCTTTATCGCATCGATTGTATTCGTATAATACCAATCATCGAGCCGGTCAATAAAAACCTTTATCTTATCCCTCAACTGTGGATACATGCTCTCCGGGCATATAACCTGCGTGATTTCGTGGGTATTTACAAAATCGATTAAATCATCTAGGCTGTCAAAAGCCTTAACGACAACATCGCCTGTTGAAGTATCTGCCAAGACAGTATATATCTCTCCGGATTTTGATTCATAAACCGACATCATGTAGTTGTTGCTCGTTGAAAGCAACTCATCTTCGATAATTGTTCCGGGTGTAATGACGCGCGTTACCTCACGCTTCACAATACCCTTAGCCAACGCTGGGTCTTCCATCTGCTCGCATATAGCGACCTTGTAGCCGCTGTCCACGAGCTTTTTCAAATAATTATCCAAAGCATGATAAGGAATGCCTGCCATAGGGGCATCCTGGCGCTTTGTAAGGACAATATTAAGCACCTTAGAAACAGTCAGGGCATCATCGAAAAACGCCTCATAAAAATCCCCGAGGCGGAAGAGCAGGATGGAATCCTTGTATTTCTCTTTTATTTCAAGATATTGCTTCATCATAGGGGTTAACTTTACGTTGCCAAACAGATTCTGGCCCGAGTGACCTGCATGACCTGTCACAATACCACCTCTTTGAAAAGCTATAGATTGACAAAAGTCGGTGAAGAGATTAAAATTTACATCAATATTTTAACATTTTTTCCAAAACATAGTAAGGGGGAATAGGAGGGAATACTATGCTTGAAGGAAAACTTGTGAAATTGGTAGAGTACAAGAAAGAATACTTAGAAAAAGCACGGGAGATGATAAACGACTGGGAAGTTAAAAAATACCTCACACCTGGTATACCATTCCCGCTAAGAATAGAAGACGAAGAAAAATGGTACAGCTCGCTCAATCCATTTGGGAATGGAACATATTCATTCGCAATACTGCTCAAAGATACGAATGAATACATAGGTGGCTGCGGGGTTAACACAGTAGACTGGAAAAACTCCGTTGCTGAAATAGGAATCTTTCTTGGTTCGCAGTACCATAACAAAGGATATGGAACGGATGCGATGGAAGTACTCATACGATTCATATTCAAAGAAATGAACATAAACAAAATAAGACTTCACACCTATTCATTCAACAAACGTGGAATCCGCGTGTACGAAAAAGTTGGATTCAAAACCGAAGGTGTGCTGAGAAAAGAAATATTCAGAGAAGGACAATACCACGACATAGTAGTTATGGGACTTCTAAGAGAAGAATGGCAAGAAAAATAAAAGAAGGGAGCTTAAACGCTCCCTTCCTTCTTCCTCTTCTCAAAATTAAGTTCAGCGATGCTCTTTTGCAGATACAAAGGCTCAATATCGTTTACAAATCGCTCATTTTCAATTTCTTCGCATGCCAAAAGATACAAATTCCTTGCTGTAGGCAAACTCAATTCACTCAACTCGAACTTATTCAACTTAACATCGCTCTCGAAAAACTCCGCCCCATCGCCAAGGAAAAGCTTTGGGCTGAATTCTCGATATCGTTCATTTATCAAATCAACCGTTTCTATGAACGGTGACACAATCTCATCAAGCTTCCCATTCTCCGGCTTATACAGAGCACTGTACAAATACCCTTCCCTTGCCTTTCTAACAACAGCGATGTATCCATTATAGAACAGCCCATTCAGCGCTATCAGTTTCAACGAACTAATCTGAACAAACTTATTGCCAATTCCAAGCCCGTAGGCAAACGAAATCCCAACACGCAGCCCCGTAAGCCCACCAGGACCTATACCGATTCCGACTATATTCAGATTGCCAAAATCTACCTCAGCCATCTTTTCAACAACCTGCGAAACCTGAATCCCGTGCTTTGCCTTTGTCTCGAGCTCAACAAAAATCTTCTTTTCATCGTCCACATAACACGCAACAACTCTTGGTGTTGATGTATCCAAAGCGAAAAGTTTCAAATTAACGCCTCCTTGTCAAAGTATCATCAAGAAGAATTTTAGCACGAATTAAAAAAATTTGAATTCGAAAACTGTTGAAATTTTTTAAATATCGTATGTTAAAATATCCATAACCACACTTCTACAAGGGGGGAAGGGTATGAGTATCTGGCTACCTATTTTGCTGCTGCTCTCGATAGTCTTCATCGTCTACTCAACAGTTCGATGGAAGCTGCATCCATTTTTAGCACTGATCTTTGCGGCATTCTTGTACGGCTTACTTGCAAAGATGAACTTGGGAGACATCGTTAAATCCATCACTGAAGGTTTTGGTGATACAGTCAGCTCGATAGGGATAGTCATAGTTGCAGGAACGATCATAGGCATCTTCCTTGAAAAATCAGGTGGAGCATTTACCATGGCAGAATCGGTTCTCAAAGTAACAGGAAGAAAGAACGTCCCGCTTGCCATGAGCCTCATAGGTTACATAGTTTCCATACCGGTTTTCTGCGATTCGGGATTCGTCATTCTAACACCACTGAACAAAGCATTGACGAAAAGAGCCAACCTTTCTCTTGCCACCACAGGAATCGCTTTGAGTTTAGGTCTTTACGCAACACACACCATGGTTCCACCAACTCCCGGTCCAGTTGCGGCTGCAGGTAACCTCGGCGCAGATCTTGGATTAACCATACTTATGGGAATGATAGTAGCCGTTCCCGCAATTATCGTTGGTTGGCTATTTGCAACAAAGTATGCGTCGAAAATACAGATTGACCCAGAACCCGAACTGACTGAAAAAGAAATTGAACAGAAAATGAAAGAGGCACCGAAAAGCACAATGGCATTCCTGCCAATTGTTCTGCCAATAATTCTCATTCTCCTCAAATCAGTATCAGATTTCCCGACAAATCCATTCGGCACTGGCGGATTCAAAAACTTCATCGGCTTCATCGGTCATCCAGTTACAGCATTGATGATAGGTGTCTTAATCTCCTTCTTACTCCCGAAAAAACTCACAAAAGATATGATTTCAATGGGTGGCTGGGTTGGACAGGCAGTCACGCAGGCAGGAGTTATAATACTCATAACCGCTGCCGGTGGTGCGTTTGGTAAAGTACTACAAAACTCTGGTGTAGCAAATCTCATTGGTGAATCTTTATCAAAAGCAAACCTCGGCATGTGGCTTCCATTTATCATTTCAGCTGCAATAAAAACTGCGCAAGGTTCATCAACGGTTGCACTCATCACAACATCAGCTCTACTTGCTCCATTGATGGAACCTCTTGGCTTAGTTTCACCAATTGCCAAAGCACTCACGGTTGTGGCAATCGGAGCTGGCTCAATGGTTGTTTCACACGCTAACGACAGCTACTTCTGGGTTGTCAGCCAACTCTCAAAGATGGACGTTAAAACAGGCTACAAACTCCAAACATTTGGAACACTCCTTGAAGGCTTAACAGCTGCGGTGACAGTCTGGATAATAAGTCTCTTCGTGATTTAATATATAATGAGCACACATGCTCTGGCTAACCGCCAGAGCATGTTTTATAACCTCACAAACTTCCAACAGGAGGCGATACAATGCCACAGTTAAAAGAGCACATCAACCAAATCATCTCATACACCCTACATCACATCCTCCCAGACAATGCTGTAAGGCAAAAACTTGAAGAACTGAATATTCAGACAGATAAAAGAAGAATTATCGTCGTTGCAATAGGCAAGGCAGCTTGGCGCATGGCAAAATCTACAAAAGAAGTACTTGGAGAACGAATCGATAAAGGAATAGTAATTACAAAATACCAGCACTCCGAAGGAGCGATAGAAGGCTTGGAAATATTTGAGGCGGGACACCCAATCCCTGACGAAAACACATTGATTGCAACAAAAAGAGCGCTTGAACTGACAAGCAATCTCTCAGAAAACGACATCGTACTATTCTTAGTCTCCGGTGGAGGCTCAGCGCTCTTCGAAGAACTACAAGAAGGTGTAACACTGCAAGACATACAATTCATAACACAGCAGCTTCTCAAAAGTGGAGCGAATATCGTTGAGATAAACACAATACGAAAGCATTTGTCAATTGTAAAGGGAGGAAGATATGCCCAGCACGTATATCCTGCAAAAGTAATCACCCTTGTACTCTCAGATGTACTCGGCGACAGGCTCGACTCCATAGCCTCAGGACCCGCGTATCCCGACTCAACGACAAGCGAAATGGCGCTCCAGATAATAGAAAAATACAACATACCAGTCTCTAATGCGATTTTAAACGCGCTAAAAAACGAAACGCCAAAAGAACTAACGAATGTCGAGACCTACATAATCGGTAGCGTTAAAGTTGCATGCGAAAAAGCAATGGAGAAAGCTAAAGAATTGGGCTACAACACGTTGCTTCTAACAACCACATTGGACTGCGAAGCCAAAGAAGCAGGCAGATTCCTAAGCGCAGTCGCAAAAGAAATAAAACAAAACGACGTTCCGGTGAAAAAACCAGCTGCTGTTATTCTCGGCGGGGAAACCATAGTGCATGTTAAGGGCAACGGCAAAGGCGGGCGCAACCAAGAACTCGCACTATCATTTGCCTTAGCGATAGAAAGTATCGAAGGCATAGCCTTGTGCAGCTTCGGAACAGACGGCACAGATGGTCCGACTGATGCAGCAGGAGGAATAGTGGATGGAACGACTGCTTCCAAAACCAGAAACGCCGGTTACAACCCAGAACTAATGCTTGAAAACAACGATTCATACAACGCCCTAAGAATCGCTGGTGACCTACTCATAACCGGACCGACGGGAACGAATGTCAATGATTTGATCGTGATGGTGGTGGGATAAGAGATTGGAGCTGTTCAAGATATGAATGGTTTTCCTCAACCTCCCTCTAGAATATGCAACACCTTTCTTACGGTAAGCTTTCTTTCCTATTATATTAGTCAATTATTTACCAAATGTTTATACTGAAGAAACCAATTCCATAACTTACTTAAAAGAACAAGAAGAGTATGCAATGTTAACAATTCTCTCTGTGTAAGCGCAAGAGGAGGTCACTGTGATTAGAAATGGTCATGATTAATTAACACTGACATATTGTAATTGTTACTATTTGATGGTAAAACATAAAATAACGAATCCATAGAGAAATTAAAGCGAGGAGGGTTTCGGCTTGCACAAAGTTTTCTGGGACTCAGAATCAAGTGGTGTGATTCTAAGCTATGACAATCTTGGTATTGAGATAAATGAGCCGCCAAGACCTGTATTCTATGAGGAATTAGATCTGCTAGGATTTGATAAGCTTTGGTCATATCCGAGAACGCATGAGCCTCTTCTATGGGCGTCCGGAAGGAACTATTACTATAAAGGTCGCCTTGTAGCTCGAGCGGTTGGAGGAAGTATGAATTCATTGCCAAAGATTGAGCTGACAGACTTAGGTAGAGATCTCAAGCTTGACCCAATCAACATTCAGCTCCTTGTTGAAAAGAACAAAGATGCCTTGTTTACAATAGAGAACGAGGCAATGGATTTTGTAACTCATGTCTACAAAGTATACAAGAAAAAGAGTTCATTTGTTGTTTCCTACAGTGGTGGAAAGGATTCACAAGTAGTCCTAGATCTCGTGACAAGAGTGATACCACCTGACGAGTTAACTGTGATTTTTTCTGATACGACAATGGACATATCTTACACGCACGAAGCATATGAAAAAACAAAGCAAGAATACCAAAAAAGATACGACGGGTTAAAATTTTACAAGGTTGAACCAAATAAAGCAGCTGTCGAATTTTGGAAAGATTTCGGTCCACCAAGTAGATTGCAGAGATGGTGTTGTACAGTCATAAAAAGCTCGCCAGCGATAAGTTTTATGAGAAAACAGTTCGGGAGAAAGTCTGTAGTAAATTTTGTTGGGGTTCGTTCTGATGAGAGCACGCAAAGAGAGAAACACAGAAGATTAAGCGAAGGTGAAAAACACGCTTTTCAGATTAATGCAGAGGTGATTAAGGATTGGAATACAACTGAAGTTTTTCTTTATATGCTTTATAGGAAAATATACATCAATAAGGGATATAGATACGGACTGACTAGGATTGGATGCTCAGTGTGTCCCTTTAATTCGGTTTGGTCTGAAAGTTTGCTGCGCAGAATAGAGTCTGATATATATGAGCCCTATATTATCGTATTGAAAGAATTCCTGTTAGACCAAGGTGTAGAGCCTGAGAAATTAGACGAATATATTTATGATGGTGCTTGGAAAAAACGCGCTGGGAGCGAAAGTTCAGAAAAGCGCGAAAATCACCTGGAAATATTGGAGGAAAACGAAAAACTGATAGCTGTTATAAGAAATCCAAAACAAGACTTCCTTGAATGGGTAAAAGTTGTAGGTCAGGTGGCTTATTTTAAGAATGCAAATAATGTGGTTAAAGGAGACGTAAGAGTAAGGGAACGAAACATACCATTCGAGATGGAATTAAAGGATAACAAGACAATCATTAGAGTCACAACTTACGGGGATAAGAATATTCAAAGCACTTTCAAAAACTTATTCAATAAGACGACCTACTGTGTAGGTTGTGGAACGTGTGGAGCAGAATGTCCAGTAGGAGCTTTAACATTCTTTCCTTCACTAAAGGTAAACGCCAATCTCTGCATTCATTGCGGCAACTGCGTTAATGTATCAGAGAAGGGCTGTTTAGTTGCAAAATCTTTACAGACAGCACAGGGGGGAAGAAACATGAATAATGACAGATTGTTGAAAGGATTTGGAAGGTATCTGACGTTTGGTATGCGTGATGAGTGGTTATCTGCTTACTTGAAGAACGTAAATAAATGGTTTGAAGAAAATACTTTAGGACCAAAACAAGTAGAAAGCATGAAGGCGTGGCTTATGGACTCTGGCTTAATAGATAGTAAAAAGAAACCCACGGAGCTAGCAGAGATTCTTAGCAGGATATATCCGTATGATAAGAATTTTGTTTGGCTAATTTTGTGGAACAATTTGTATTATACTTCGTCTGTTTGCAAAGTTTATGTGGATAATGTTGAATGGGGAGCATACATAAGTTCAAAGGATTTTGAAGATATGGTTTCATCAATAGATCCTGAACTAAATGACAGGACGAAGAAAAGCGGTATTGGCTCGTTATTAAACATGTTTGAAAATTCTCCATTAAGCAAAGAAATCGGGATAGGTCAAATCAAAAAGAACGGAAACCAAAGATTCGTTTCTAAGAAACCTTTTGAAGAACCACATCCGTTTGCTGTTGCCTACAGCCTCTATAAAGCTGCAGAGTATTTAGGATATAGGGATTTGACTGTCTCTGAGGTGTATGATTCGAGATTCGATGGAGGACCGTATAAGCTATTTGGTATTCCAAGGTCAAAACTTGAGAGAGTGTTAAGAAGACTTCAAGAAGATCCAGAGAGGATATTGAAAATAGATTTGGTTTCGGATTTAGACAACATATTCTTGAGGGATGATTTGGACTCACTGCAAATACTTAGAATTGCGGAGGCGAGGATTAAATGAAGTATTCAGAGATAATAGGTCTGTACGACTCATTTCACCCGGTATATGATTTAGAGAACGAGTATGACAAAGAGTATTGGAAAATATTTGTTCCAAACAAGAAATTTTACGAAATCTTATCTAACGTCATAACGTCTTTTGATGGCTTAGAAAAGGAAAGAAAATCTATATGGATTCAAGGCGCTTATGGTACTGGTAAGAGCCATGCAACAGCTGTCATAAAGCACCTACTCTGGGATGATCCTAGAGACATCAGGGATTTTGTTGAGAGAATAGAAGATTCTCAGTTCCAAGAAAGAATTAAACACTTTAGAAATGATAGTAAGGTACTTCCAGTAGTAATTAAGGGTACTTCCGGAATAGATGGTCCGAGAACACTTAGGTACGTGGTTCAAAGGGCCGTAAAAAAGTCTCTGCTCCAGGTCGGGGATGATGTGGAAATTGAATCGGAATTCGAGCAGGTCATTAATCAGATAGAGAAAGGAATAGTAAGACTAGAAAAACTGATTCAGGAAGCTGATTTAGCAATATATGGCGATGGCCAGGAGATAATGAAAAAGCTCAGGAATGGCGATACAGAAATCCTGAGGAAAATAGAGAGAGTCCTAGAAAACGAGGGATTACACGTTACATACGACAACATAACCGACTGGTTGTCTAAAGTCGTTGAAAAACTCAGAGAGAAAAGAGTGGCTGACTATCTTGCAATATACTGGGATGAATTTACCGGTGTCCTTGAGCTTCAGAATGCGGGTTCCATATTAACGGAAATTCAAAGTATTGCCGAGCTCTCGGAGCATGAAGGAGTATATTTATTTATTATATCTCACAGAAAAATAGAACAATTCTCGAAGTTGAGAGATGACATTGGAAAAGTTAGAGATCGATTCAAAGTTATCGAGTACTCAATGGAACCGATAACAGCTTACCACATTGTCAAAGGGGCTCTTAAAAAGTTAAGACCCCACGATTACGAGATGGTACGAAAAGAGACTTTAAGCCGGGACGTTAAAGATGTTATGGAAAGCATAGCTGTGCAGGAACAAAAGACCACAAATGCTTCCGAATTATTAGAAACACTTCAGGACGGTTTTCCTATACATCCGTACACAATATACACTGCGGTTCTTGTAGCAAGATATTTCGGCTCGACAGAGAGGAGCATCTTCAAGTTCTTACATGACGAAGTCCATGGTTTTAAAGGGTTTATAGAGAAGAACCCAGATGAGGAGGGTGAGTACTTCCTAACTGCTGATAAATTATGGGACTTCTTCTATTCGGACTTTGAAATAAGAGAAGACGATGCCACGTTCGTTATAACAGAAAGATACAAGCGCTTTAAAAACCAAGTGGAACAGAATGGAGAAGAGTATATTAAGGTTTTCAAGGGAATCTTATTGTTGAATCTATTGTCTAGGTACATAGATATTTCCGAGGCACACGAAAACCTATATGCGCCTCATAGGAAAAATATTAAAATGATGTTTGCAGGCTCGATCAAACCGTCGTATATAGATACGATACTTGCTTTCTTCGAAGAAAACGAAATCTTTGTAAGAACACAAGACGAAAACTATTTTGTTACTAATTCCTCTCTCAAGCACGAGGAGATAAACAAAGAGAGGAAACAGTTAGAACCATACTATAACAATGTTAGCAAGATTGTAGAAGAAGTCATTAATAATTTAGACAGTGCCAAGGAAGAGTTGGAGAAACTAGTCCAGATTGGTACAAGAGAATACAAGTACGTGTTACTTGACGATAGTATGAACGAAAATACAATAAGGTCTAGACTCCTTAGTAAGTTAAAACCGAGCAGCGCACTAAATTTTGCCTTAATCTTCGGAACAAACGAATATGCTCTCTCTAGTGTCAAAAATTTGGTTCGAAACCTATCTTTAGAGAAAAATTTTTCTCATATAATCTTCTTAGTTTTAGACACGCTTTTCGAAGAGCAAGTCAAAAATGAGTTTATTAAGAATAAGGCAATGGCTAAGGTTGCCGAAAGTCACAGGTTTAATGATGAAGCTTTGCTTTATCAGAACAATGCCATCAAGACAATCAAGGATTGGCTCAGTGAAGTAACGAGAGGTTACGTGAACTGGTATCTGAACGGAGCCAGCGATCGAGTTCCATGTGACAGTCTCGGTGATAAGGTTGGAATACAGCTAACTAACAAGGTGTTTCCGCACGGTTTTGAAACGTTAGAGGAGTTACGCAAAAACGACAATGTTTGGACAAGAAGGAATTCTGCTAAGGCGGCAGAACCTTTTATCCTTGCTAAAAACAGAGACGAACTAGTAAGACAACTTGAAGATAAAAAAGGTATTTACCGTTTTCTTGTCGATATCATAAAAGACAACTCAGGTGAGTATATAGTAAGCAATAATTTAGAAATAAGACCAGATGTTGATAAATCCCATCCGTTAGTAGTCTTAAGTGAAGAGGTTGAAAAAGCAATTGAGTTCGAATCCAAAAAAGGAATATTCAATTTGGGAGAAGCGCTAGAGTTTCTCTCAGAACCACCATATGGTCTATATCCCTGCGCCGTTTATTTTGCGGCCCTCGCATTCAGCCTGAGAAAGTACGTAGGGAAGCTATATGATCTTGGAAAGAATGGTAAGGAAGGTCAAATTAATGAGATGCAGATGATTGAGAAAATAGGGCTTATCTTCGACTATTTCAGCGACAGAAAAAGGATAGATAAACTTGAGGTTCGCAAGGGTACCGAGCAAGAGAAAAAACTCTCTAAGATTTTGGCAGATATATTTGGAATAACCAGTGAAATAACCAGTTCGTTAGTAGGTGGTACCTTCAATGACATACGATGGGGATTAAGGGAATGGAGCAAGAAATCTCGTTTTCCAATATGGAGCTTGCGGTATGCAATTGGCAGCGAAGAAGATAAGCTATTAACGGACGCAATTGCTTCAATTTGCGAAATCACAGAGTCACGTGAGCAGGATATTGATATCGAGACTTTGAGTAAATGGCTTAAGAATATAGATATGGCAAAATTTGAACTGAAAGGAATTATTGACGAAGGTGCAATTAGAACTGGATTTATAAGATTTATAGAAAGACGTGTCCCAGGTATAAGTGGTCAGATAGGAGACATTGAACAGCACATAGATGACATTTTAGACTATCTCGGTAGGAAAATGCAAGAAGAAGTAGGTACTTGGGTCGAAGATAAAGTTGAATCGGAAGTGAAGAGCTGGTTTATTGAAAAACTTAAACGTCACAATGGGCTTTCAGGAAATGTGGGTACAATAGGCGACAATCCTTCAGTGCCTTTGCTTGGCGATAAACCTGATTCCGTGGGTTACGATGCAGGAAATGGCTCATCAAATAACGAAATAGCAGAAATAAAAGAGCTTATTAACAAAAGCGAAGAGTTGAGGGTAAAGGCAGCTTTGATTAAGATAGTTGAGATTGCTTCCAATAACATTGAGATTAGGAGGATTGTAAAAGAGGTGCTGCGGGGGAATTTGAATGAGCATTTACGGAGCTAAATGGACTGAAGGAGCTACAGTCGAGTTCGCTTCATACACCGATGTATGTAAACAAATAATCAATGAAACAGATAGGGAAACTTTGTCACACAGGCGATTCCCGTTAAGATTTATCTTTTCAAATTCTGCAGAGGACATAAGAAACATCATAAATTCTGTACATTGCGAGCTCGGAGCCCGTGTTTTGAACATTTCCGAAGTCCTAAATAATGACGAACAATGGCCAACAAGAGATGAAATCTGTCGTCTCATAAAGAACACAGAGACAGATACTGTTCTTATAGCATTGTCAGAATATCTAAGATTTCTTAATGATACTGACTTTTCATCCTTTTTGTACGCAATATCTAGTATAGAAAAGCCAAATGTCAGAGTTTTTATCCCAATGTTAGGTTTATGGGAAAGATTCTATGCACTGTTTTGGAAAGAATTCTACAGGGCGAAAGAATGGGCTCCCGTTTGGAGGATCAGTAGTGCGCCAAACAAGCATACAAAGATATACTGCTTACAATTTAACACTGATAACTTAGACAGCAAATTAGAAGGAAGTCTGCCCGGTTGCAAGTTGGTAAAATCAGTATCTGAATGGTTTAGTACATATCTTCAAACAGAAGTTGAGAAAATTATCATAGTCTCAAAGGTACTAAACATGCTTTCTAAAAACGCATCTTCGGATAATGCGGTTGACTTTAGATTGCTTCAAGACCAAAAACAGCTTTTAGAAGAGGTTTATGGATTGGAGGTTCCTATAGATTACAACGAGAACGAGAAAAGGTACTGGACACAGTTATTTCACCTAATAAGTCAACAACGTCGTGACTTCTCTAATAGTTTTCTGAAAATTGTGGAATACCATTTTAACGTGCATGACATGAGCTCATTGAGTCTAGGAAAAATTGTAAGGTTAATAGAACAGGCGAGTGATTTTGACATTTGGTTGTTAGCAAAGACCTTGCCTAAGGTTAATAAATCTAATGAGTATCTCAATATTTGCCTTTCTTCGCTCGATAGCTTCAAACAAGAGAAACTAATATCGAAATTATGGTTTAAGATATTCTCATTCAAAAGCGAACACCTAAGTCAGAAGACCTGTGATGAACGAAGAGACATTCTAAGAGAGATTACGCGAGCTATGTCAGACCCTGAGGAACTAATTCCAGATCTGGAAAAGGAATTGAGTACTTTATTGAACAAATTAGATAAGCGGGAAGTTATAAAATATCTCACAGGACTGACGAGTTATGAACGAGAACTTATAATTAAACTACTATTAGAGGTTGATAGTAAAGACGGAATTCGAGATGAACTAATGAAGTTATACCCAGAATTAAAGTACTACATAGACTGGGAAAGCATTAAGTTGAGTATCGATGCTCCAGAATGGATAATAAGGTATTTCACTTTGTACAACTTCTCAAAACTTCAAAACAAGAAACACGAAGAAATTGATACGATACTAAATAAGTTTAACCACAATAAGGAGAGTTTCTCGGAATGGTATATTCATTTAAACCTTGTTCTAAAGTTAATTGAGGACAAGGGAAGAGAAATGTCTTCTGGCACTCTCAGATACATTTGGATAGATGGTTTAGGTGCGGAGTGGCTGCCACTAATAGCTAACCTTGTTGAAAAATCGGGGAAAGCAACTATTACCTTTAAGGCTCTCGCACGCGTTTCTCTTCCAAGTACAACAAAATGTAATAGGTACGAGTACGAAAAAATAGCTGATTTAGATAATTTTGTACATTCTCAATCATCTTACAAACATCCAGAATGCCTAGTTAAAGAAATAGAGATTATAGAAAAAATTGTTGACAAAATTCTTAGATATCCTGAAGAAAGAATCATCGTTGTTTCTGATCACGGCTTTAGCTTTCTTTGCACAAAAGAACATGGAAGCTACAAAGCATTCAATTTCGATGCTGAACACGAAGGAAGGGTTATGTTCATGGAGGAAGGCAATGATTACATCGGTGATGAATACTACATGGTTTGGAACATAATGGATGGAACGTGCAAGGATATCTACAAGAAGGCTCTGATCGCTTTGAAACACTTATCATTGAACAACAAAGTTCCGTATAGAGAAGTTCATGGCGGTGCAACACCCGAAGAGGTTATTGTCCCATTCCTAATTATAGAAAAGAAAAAAGAGTCTGACCATGGTTCCATCAAGAAATTTGAAGTAAAGTTTGATAGTACAGAATTATCTTTAAGGAATCCGATCCTGAGGTTTAAAATCATTCCAAAACCTGACAAGGTGGTTGCTAAGATTCAAGGGAAAGAACTTAATGTGGAGGCAAGTTCATCACCGAACGAGTTTACAATTAGATTAACCAGTTATTCAACGGGAAAGTACGTACTTAACCTATACATTGACGAAGGAGTGTACGAACAAGAGATTAGCATCTACGGAGGCTTTAAGGAAAGGGAATTGTTCTAACAGCTTAGCTTATGGGGGGATTATACGTGGACACTAACTTAAACGAACTTGACGAAAAGATACGTAGCGTTTTTCCCTATGAGTCTGTGATGAAACAACCGGGCCTTCAACAGGTATTCTCTGGCTATAACCTCCCATCCTTTGTAAAGGACTGGCTTCTCCAAAAACATACAGAAATTGATGGAAGTATCGATACGGACAGTTTAAAAGACTTTCTGACGAAGCATATTGCTTACAAAGGAAGTAAAATTAAAGGTCAGTTGATTAACGATGGCTCACAAGTAACATTGTTGGCAAGAATTATAGTAGAGCCTGATGTAAAGAGTGGAATATTGAGGTTTTCCATACCAGATATCGACATAAAATCAAACGAGGCAAGAATCCCTCCACACATTGCTCGCGAACATAGCAGTGAATTATCAGGAGGAGAAACGTGGGGCGTTGTAACTCTTGTATACGTGCCTCCAGATGGAAGAACTCCTGGAGCAATTGAATTAGCTGATTATAAGCCGTTCAAACCATATGAGGTTGATTTAGATTATTTCCGTGAAAGGAGAAAGGAGTTTACCTTAGAAGAATGGATAGATCTGCTAATACGTTCCATGGAATATAATCCTAGAGGATTCAGGTCTTTAAGCCAAAAACTTCTATTTATCTCAAGATTGTTAGTCTTTGTGGAACCCAATCTGAATATGATGGAGCTTGCACCAAAAGGAACTGGTAAATCATATACATATAGCAATCTTACCAAGTACGGTTGGATAATAAGCGGTGGAACTGTGACACGAGCCAAATTATTCTATGACATTTCTAAACAAATGCCCGGTATCTTGACGCAATACGATTTTGTTGCGATGGATGAGGTTGAGACTATCAGATTCTCTGACGAAAGTGAACTTTTGGGTGCTTTGAAGAATTATCTGGAATCTGGACGATTTACAGTGGGGAACTACAACGGAGTTTCATCCGCTGGAATGGTACTACTGGGTAACATACCATTATCTCACGATAAAACACCTTTGAGCAGCGACTATCTTGCAACCCTACCTCCATTTTTTAAGAATTCGGCATTGTTAGACAGATTTCATGGTTTTATCGAAGGTTGGAAACTACCAAGAATGCGTGAAGATATGAAAGTTCGCGGACATGCCTTAAATGTCGAATACTTTTCTGAAATCCTGCACGAAATGAGAACAGTTCCTGATTTTGCCGATATATGTAAACGTTTACTTAGGATTCCAGAGAACTCGGATACTCGTGATACAAAAGCAATCGTCAAGCTGAGCACGGCATATTTGAAATTGTTGTTTTCCCACGTGAGAGACATAACTGACATAAGCAAGGAGGAATTTCAGATGTACTGCCTAACCCCTGCGAAAGAGATGCGGCAAATAATCAAGCGGCAATTAGCAATGATTGATAGAGAGTTTAGTGAGGAACTACCCAATATAGAGGTCGTTCGTCAATGAATCTCTTAGATGATTGTCTTTGAAGAATTTAAGTCGCAATTTTGGACTATCTCCTGAAAGTATGATATGTAAAAAATCGTATTACCTTTTCACATCTCGCAGCTTTTACTCCATGGAAGTCATGTTTTTAATTTAATTTGATACCTTTTTTCTAATGGAGTACGCCATAACATTAGTTTCTAACCACTAACGGTGTTTTCCAGTACTTCTTCATTTAGATCCTGATTTAGGTCCTGCGCGAATATTGGACGATTTCTATAAGGCTCTTACCAAAGACATTCAGAAAAGCGAACGTATTTATTTTTTCCAAAACTACAATCACAAACGATGCTCGAAAAGACAGAGCAAACGAAAAGTGGTTGAATATCATACTCAGAAAGAAATGAAGAACAACCCTTGTGTCAACCTTCAACATACAGAATTGCCACCATAAATTTGCAAAAGAAAATAAGAAATGCTATAATGCACGTTAGAGAAATCGCATCCTATCTCTATAAACGACCTAAAACGTGGAGTTCGAAACACGAAAGTTGCCCGACAATATTTGCTCATATCCGCATCAATACTATACTTTCTGTCATTGACAGGTTACTAATTTTTGCCAAGCGAATTTTCAATAAGTCATTTATTCATGCGCTTCTGCGTTGAATTTTAAGTGTTTTGTTTCACAAAGTGTTAATATCATCTTATTTTTTATATGTATTCTTCTTGATTTTCAGCTTGTGATTAGACATAATCAAAAAAATTCTCTACCTATTGTTACGATAATATTTCAAAGTGAAAAGCTAACACAACTCGTTTATTCATCAGCATGCATCAAGAAACAAGCACAAAAACCGGTAGGGAATCAGCATCAGTTCAAGAAAATCTGCGACTGTTAGCCATGCTAAAACAAAATTTAGATAGTCTAACTTTGGAGGTAGAGAAAATCGCATTCCAAACTACATCTATTTATGCCTATTCTGGAAGGTAAGAGTCAGGAAGGAACCTCTCTCTGAAAGAGCTGGAAACCAAAAGTTTCAAAACTATTAATAAAAAATTTATTTGTTTTGTCAGGAAGTAACCTCTCTCTGAAAGAGATGATGGGAACCGGACGTTAAAAATAGCGCAAACGTTGAATTTATCCTTTTGATAGGTATTATCTCTGAAAGTGCTGAATTTATAAGCAAAAGTGGGACTTTTGTCCCACTTTATTTTTTTCAGAAAAATGATATTGTTTTTCTTTTGTTATATATGATATAATAGTAACGTAAATTTGTAACGTGCGGTTACATTAAGAATAATGAATAATAACAGGAGGGGTAGGGTGTTTTACAGTCTTCTGCTCAACGTAAAAGCTGAGAATGATGGTATTATTGAGTATTATCCTGGCCGCAAGATTCATGGTTGGTTCTTTTCTGTGTTAAGATCTGCAGATGAACGAATTTCGAATGTCATGCATTCTAATATAAGTGATAAATCTTTCACTGTTTCTTCCTTCCTGGGCAAGAACGTAAGTAGACCTTTAGAAGTTAAACAAGGTGAAGTCTACTCGATTAGGATAACCCTCCTTGAAGATAGCCTTTTCGAGCTTTTCAGCAACAAGGTGTTTGAGTCCACACTGAAAGACCAGAATGCTCGATTTGGGAATGTAACTTTTAAGGTGCTCAATTTATCCGTGGGACAGTCTAACAAGTGGTCTGGATTTACAACAGAAGAAGAACTTTTCAATAAGGATAATACGCAAGCTGTTGTCAAACTAAAGTTTTATACACCCACTCTTTTTCGCATCGGGGATTTGCATTTGAGAGAGCCCGACCCTGAGAAGGTCTACACAAGCCTTATTAGAAAATTCAACAAATACAGCAAGGTAAAACTCGATGAGAACTTGGTGGGGAAATTTAAGGATATAAAGATTTTGGAAAAAGACACAATTCTAAAAAGAGTAAATTTTGGTGAATTCTACTTGCAAGGTTTCGTTGGAACTGTTACGTTCGAAGTGCCGTATGAAGATAAGCTTGTAGAAGCAGTGAACGTGCTTTCCAACTTTGCGTTCTACTCAGGTGTTGGTTACAAGTCGACAATGGGATTAGGGCAGTGCAAAAGGGAGGAACTCTGACCACTGTCGCAAAATAATATCAAACTTTGGAGGTTACAAATCCATTAGGGGGGCAGATATATATGGATGCTATAAGTGAAAAACAAAACCTGAAGCATATTTTGTATTTAGCATCTCTGTTCCATGATATAGGGAAATTTAGGCAACGTGGAAAAATGAGTGACGCGTTGAAAAATGGTATCAAAGATGAGTACAAATTCCACATTAGTGAGAACAAATCAGGATTGGCTCATCAGTACGTTGGAGCATATGTTTACTCTAAGTCAAAGCTTCCCTACAGAGATACTGTCTCTGCAATCATTTCAAGACACCACGAACAGTTATCGAATCTAAACTCAGAACCAGACGTCCTTGTAAAGATAGTAAGTCTTGCGGATAAACTTTCTGCATCAGAAAGAGAAGACTATACCGCACAACCTGATGCTAAAATCAAATTTATGAGATCCATAATTTCCTCCGTCTCTTTAAATAATGTCGAGAAAGTGAAATTCTACAAAAAAGTATCGAAATTTTCCGAAGCATTAGAACCTGTTGAGCAAGCCGCAGCAGAGCAAATATCCGTAGAAGATGTGTACGAAAAGCTTTGGAGCTAATTTGAGAAGTTCATATCTGATGGTGAGCTTGAAAGCAGATGGGGAAAAGAAAATGACCATGATGTACTTGGGAGAATTTATTATTTACTCAAAGAATACACCTCCAACATTCCTTCCGCATTCTACTACAGTGAACCAGACATATCTCTTTTCTCTCACTCAACCACAACCGCCGCTATAGCCGTCGCTTTATATAAACAATTTGAAAATGAGCTTTTTGAAAAACAGAACGATAGATTTGTAAAAGCCGCAGAGATTCTCAATAAAAAAGAATCTATTTCTCGAAAATACCGAGAGAATAAAACTTCGCAAGCAGACCCGGAGGATGAAGAGATATTCGGTGTTATCAAAGGTGACATATCGGGAATACAAGATTTCATATACAAAACCTCTTGGCGAAACGGTCTCAAAAAACTTAGAGCCAGATCATTCTTTATCGCCTACCTTTCGGAAATCATAGCCAGATACATCATAGACAAAGAAGGGCTATACCAATCAAACATCCTTTACTGCGGTGGTGGGCACTTCTACTTGCTTGTTCCTGCAAAAACAATTGATAAGTTGGAAGAATACCAAAAAGATATAGAAGAAAAAATGTACAAAGCGTTTGGATTAGACTTGGCTGTTCTGCTTGGTGGAATCAAGATAAATATTTACGACCTCATAGAATTCAAAGTCCACGACAAACTGGCAAGAATTCTTGAAGTAAAGAAAAACAAAAAGTTTGAGAACGTGATAGACCTTGAAATGTTTATTCCTGAAGACTTCTCTGGTCCGAGATGTCCGTACTGCGGAAGAAAAATGCTGCAAGTTACAAGGAAAGAAGAAGAACAAGAAGAAGCATTTGAATGCGTATTTTGTGAATCTTTTGCTGAACTTGGAAGAAAACTTGCAATCTCGGAATATCTCAAAATAGAAAAATGCCCGGAGCTAATTACACCACCAGTAAACGTGTACGAAGTTTTCAAGATGTTCGGTTACGAACTAAAATTCAGCGATAATCCAGACAAATTTGCCTTTGCAATCGACAAAGCGACATACGATCAAAACAAGGCAATGTACTTTACTAAGATGGCAAGTTACGTGTACAAAAAGGCAGGTAAGTACTACGAAACTCCAGCCGACCTCGAGACGATAGCACAAGAAGCTGAGGGACTAAAAAGATGGGGACTGCTCAGGGGAGACGTTGACAATCTTGGAAGAATATTCCAAACACTGCAAGTATCCGATAAAGAAAAAAGAACACCGATATCATTTGTTGCAACACTCTCGTTCGAGCTTGAATCATTCTTCAGCATCGTTCTTGAAAGGATGGTGGTTGAGAAACACCCAAAATGCAATGTCATATACTCAGGCGGCGACGACTTCATGATACTCGGTCCATGGAGCGAATTACCACTACTTGCAAGAGATATAACAAATGAATTTAGAAAATACAGCAAAAATGATGAGTTATCGATATCCATGGCAATAGCAGTGGCACCTTCAAGAAAATTCCCGGTCTACAAACTTGGAACGCTGGCTGGTGAGTATCTGGACGACAAAGCGAAATCATATAAACGCACGTACAATAACAAAGAATTAGAAAAATCAGCCATCTACATGTTCGGGGGGTATGTAGGTTGGGAGGAGTTTGATAAGGTCTACAAACTCAACCAGCAACTTGAAGACATTATTTCACAAGGTGTTACAAGGAATATACTGCACGTGCTGAGCGCTTTTCTTGAAAAACAGCAAGAAGGTGAACAACCAAAGATTTGGCGGCTATATTATTACGTAGGAAGACTCATGGAAAGGCAGGAAAACAGAGAAACAAAAGCTCTGATTCAAAGGTTTTTCAATGAAATACTGGAGGAAGGTAACAGCAGATTATATGATAAATTGGGATTGGTAATTAAGTGGGTTCACGACAAAACGCGTAAAGTTGAAAGTGATGAAAATGGAAAAGCTTCTCAAAACAGAATGACAACGGAGGTGTAAAGTATGCCGGAGAATAGACGCAATCAGTACCCAAATGTTCAACAAAACGTATCATCTTTGGAAGAATTATTTAAAGATGTTGAAAGTGTATTCACTAGTATCGATGTTAACAATATCGACAGTAGTGTCTACAACCAATTAAATTCTTACGCCAATAGAATAGGCAAAGACCTCTCACTGAATTCATCTAGATTACGAAAATTTTATAACCATATCAAAAAGCTGGAAATGGAGATTGGTGATCACAATAGCATAGTAAGAAAGCTTAACAAATTCATTGCGATAATGATGTATGACGTGGGAAGGGAAAATAACGAAGGACTAAGAAATTTTGCTTTGGGTATGAAGAAACTCGTAGATTTGGTAAAATCAAAGAACGCAGATGAAATAAAGAAATTTTACAACATTTTCCTTGATTTCTTTGAATCGCTTGTAGCTTATCATAAGTACTACCATCCGGAAAGATCTTGAACGTTTTAACCAAAAAATCTGCAAGAAAATAAAAACATGAGGGAGGAAATAGTATGGCAGCAAAATCTTTTGAAGGCAAATACATTATCAAAGCCGATATAAGGCTCTTAACCGGGTTGCACATAGGCACCAGCAAAGATGACCTTGAAATAGGCGGACTTGACAACCCAGTAATAAAAGACGCACAAGGTAGACCGTACATTCCTGGCAGCAGCTTAAAAGGAAAACTCAGAACATTGTCCGAATTCTTCCATGGAAAAGTATCGAACAACGGAGAACCACATGGTTGTGGGGACGAAAACTGCGAAGTATGTGGCCTATTCGGTGCAGGCATCAAAGGAAAAGAAGGAAAACCTTTGTATCTTAGAAGACTCATAGTACGCGACGCAATGTTAGACCCAAAATCTGTAGAAGCATTTGAAACATACTTAGAAACAAAATATACAGAAGTCAAGCACGAAAACTCAATCAACAGATTAACATCCGAAGCAAACCCGAGACAACAAGAACGCGTCCCTGCCGGTGCAGTCTTCCAATCAGAATTCTCAGTCAACATATTTGAAAACGACGGAACAAAGTTCATTGAAGAACTGCTTAAAATAATGAGACTTCTTGAAGACGACTACATTGGCGGTAGCGGTTCAAGAGGATATGGAAAAATAAAATTCGAAGACATAGTAATTAAAAAGCGCAGTGTTGATTTCTACAAAGGAACAGCAAATGAGGAGGTTATCATTTCCGGAGCAAAATCAGTAGACGAAGCACTCAAAGCAATTAAATAATGCACTACAAAACGTTTGAAATAAAACCCAAACTGAGGAAGTGATGCATATGACCTACAAAGTAAAATTGAAACTCAAAGGACCTCTCCACATCGGTTATCTAGACGTGGTCTTTGAGGTGTCTGAAGCAACAATACATGCCGATACAATTTTTGGCGGATTAATAAATGGCTACAACTTGCTATTTGGCGAACAAAAAACTAACGATTTAATTGAAAAAATTAAAGAAAGCAATTCAGAGCTCCTAATCTCATCTGCATTCTTTTACGTTGGAAACAAATACTTCTTGCCGAGGCCAAAAGGCGAGACATTTGGCTTAGAAGACAAAATACAACAAGTCAAAAAAATAAAGAAAATCAAATTCGTTGAAGAAACAATCTTAACTGAGTCAAAAAGCGTTGGAGAAGAAAACCTCTCGCTACCGTTCCTACTTGCAGACAAAGCTCAAAAAGAATTAGAAGAATTTTACATCATATTAGAACGTCCAAGAGTCATGGTTGCAAGAAACTACGCAGAATCAAACATATTTTACTTCTCAGAAGTTCACTTCAAAGAAGATAGTGGGCTGTGGTTCTACTTAAAGGTCAGTGATGATATAGAAAAAGAAATATTAGCGGCGTTGAAATTGCTTTCCGATGAAGGGATAGGCGGAGACCGAACGTATGGCTTTGGACAATTTGACTATGACTTAATCCCAATAAGCCTTCCAGAACAAGGAGAGAACTATTTACTTCTCTCGCCATATATTCCAGATTCAGAAGACTACGAAGAAAACTCGAAAGAAATCACAAAATTTGCAAAGGCGTACGAACTGCGGTATAGAACAGGCTACATCCACAATAGCGACAAAAAAGCAAAAAGAGTGACGATGTTCGCAGAAGGAAGCGTATTCACAAAACCAGTAAAAGGAAAAATACTTGATGTAACACCTGACAATTTTGAGTATGACTACAGAGTTTACAGATACGGGAAAGCATTCCTACTCCCGTTTAAAGGGGGTAACGGAAAATGATGAGACTTAAAATCGAACCAATGTCACCTATATTCATCGGTTCCGGAGAAAAAGTAACAAAATTCGAAATGCTCATAAGAGGCGACAGGACGTATATATTAGACTTTGACAAACTGATGAACTACGACAAATTCGTTGAAGAATTCGTCAACAGAGTGGACAGAATACTAAATCCTTCAGAAAAAGACAAAGCGCTTGAAGATATATTTAGAAAGTTAAACATAAACATAGACACAGTAAAAAAGCACGACTTTAAAACGATAATTGACAAAAAAACTGGAAAGCCGAGAACATTGCAAATTCACACATTCATCAGCTCGGCAGGAAGAAAATACATTCCAGGCAGCTCGTTAAAAGGAGCAATAAGAACAGCGCTGATAAAACAATATCTCAGTGATGAATTCGCCAAACACCTTGAATCACGATACAGGAACGTTGAAAATGAAATCTTTGGCGATGCAAAAAAGTCTGTATTCAAATTTCTACAGATCTCAGACAGTACATACATAAACAGCAAATTTATTGCTTTTAAAATGTACAGAATTTTAAACATACTAAAACAAAAGGGTAGCATACCTCAATTTCTTGAAATCTGGCTTCCAAAGAAAGTTACAAATATTCCTGAAGAAAACTATGTTGAGTGCACTTTAGAATTCAAGACATCATGGTACAGAAAAAACCAATCAGCAGGTACGATACGTGCAGAAGGAAAAATCACTCACATAGCCAGCACACTTGAAGATAAACAAAAGTTCATTGCGATAATGAAAGAAATTGCCAAAAACTCTATCGAGCGCGAAAAAACAAGAATATCACAAATGATTGACAAAAATGCTCAACAACAGCTTATGCGATTTTACGACGAACTGAGCAAAGAAAACCAAAAGGACAACGTATTCGTACTAAGAGTAGGTGGACACTCAGGTTTTTACTCCAAAACAGCTTTCACAAAACCATTAACACAAGCACAAATTGAGACACTGAGAAAAATTAACAGACACTGGAAATTTAACCCAGCAATGTTCCCTGTGACGGTAAGAGTAGTTGACGTAAACGCAAGCACAATAATGCCACTTGGCTGGTTAAAAGTAACCGTTACGAACTAAACAACAAAATTGGGGGAAACGCAAATTGCTCGAAATATATGTTGAATGGGACTTCAAAAAACCGGTACTAATTAATGACGAAGAAATAACAAAAATCAAAGAAAAAATTGGAGAACGCGCCGCATCCGTCTCGCACATACTATCCAAAAAATACTACCTGCACGAATCCGGATACTATATTCTTGGTAAAAGCTACATGAGAATAAGAATTTTGACAAACCGCGTTGGCTCCGTCATGAAGAACCTTGTGAATCTAAGGCTCGGCGGAGCCACCCTCTTAAATTTCAGAGCCAAAGAAATACAACCACGAACAGAAGGCTTTATCATCGCGCCTGAAACATTTGGAGAGCTAAACTATGATACATTCATATCATTTATAGAAGATTACTACTTCAACTTAGCAGACAAAATCTTCAATGAAGAAGAATGCGAAAAAAAACTAATACCTGTGATAACTCCATACGAAGAAAAAATCTACCGTGTCCAACTATTCGGAGACGAAAAAATGATTGAACTATTCAATATAATCGGACTCATAGATTCAGAAAACCAAAGATTCCTCTACCACAAAAGAGACCTAAAAGAACTAAGAAAGCTTGCTGGAAAACTATACACTCAAACACAAATCCAACATACAGAGTAGATAAAAACCAAGGTTGTAGAAAAACACAAGCGAAACAGGGAATATATGATATCGCGCAACTCAGCGCAAATAAAATCTTTTCTTCAACTGCAAACGCCCTAAACCGTGGAGACCAAAAGACAAGTTTCGCACCACGATACTCACTAATAACCGCATAAATACTATACTTCCGGTCATTGGCAAGTTGATAATTTTTGCAAGCTACATCGTCGAAAAATCTTGTATTCATGCGCTTCTCCGTTGAATTTTAGGTATTTCATTTCACAGAGTGATTTTATTTTCTTCTTTCTCATACGTATTCTTCTTGCTTCTCAGCTTGTGATTAGACATAATCTAAAAAATTCTCTACCTATTGTTACGATAATATTTCAAAGTGAAAAGCTAACTCAAATCATTTATTCATCAGCACGTATTAAGGAACAAGTGCAAAAATAGGTAGGGAATCGGCATGGATTCAAGAAAATTTGCAACTGTTAGCCAAGCTAAAACAAAATTTAGACAGCCTAACTGTGGAGGTAGAGAAAATCGCATTCCAAACTGCATCTATTTATGCCTATTCTGGAAGGCAAGAGTCAGGAAGGAACCTCTCTCTGAAAGAGATGGAAAC
>NZ_FRDJ01000010.1:68977-71623 GCF_900143265.1 Fervidobacterium gondwanense DSM 13020
CTTAGATTATAAGAGACCTCACCGAAAAAGTTAAAAACAACTGTTAAAATATCTCTAATCTTTCTAACCTCATGTTGGGAAGGTTATTCTTCTGAAAGAGATGTTAAGAATGTGCATTGAAAGTATTATTTAACATCTCAGTGTCAAAACGAGCAAAGGCTCCGCAACGTACGGAGCCTTATTTTTTTATTCCATCAAAGCATTCCTTCAGCGTTTCTCTCCTTCATTTTTTCCTGCCAGTTTCGTGCTCTGTCTAAGTCTACCGTCCGATTTTTGCGGAGCTGTTCTGATTTTTCCTTCAGCATGTGTTTAAGGTATGAGTGAAGATGAAAAAGGATGGAAAGAATCGTTTTAAACAGTGATACATCGAGCGTGAGGTATAAATGTCAGTTGTATAATCGGAACCATTGAAGTGATTGCAGGTGTATTGGAAGTGCAATAGAAAAATAAACTTAAACTTCATTTGTAGGAGGTGAGAATATATTAGGAAAGAAGATGTTATTTGGTGTTATCGCGGTTGTTTTGCTGCTTGAGGTATTCAGAATCATGGAATACATGATTGCATCAATAAGTATTTGGACTTGAATATGATTTAAAAAGCGATGAAAACAATGGGAAACGAACAAAGAAGTTTTAAAAGTCAGCTGTACAAATGGAACAACCGGACTGAACACGAAAGTGCAAGGTCCGGTTCATTTTAAAACTAAACTGACAAAGAGGAGGTTGGTAAAGATGTTAAAAGTTTACACCGATGGTTCATACAAAAACGGATTCGTTTCCTATGGATTTCTTCTTTCATCCCCGGTCCTTGGCGGAGAACAGATAGTAGCCAAGGTCAGCAAAGCAACAACGGAGTTACAAAACGTAGAGGCTGAACTAAAAGCCGCACTCTACGCCCTGAACTACGTAAAACAGGAAAAACTTGACGAAAAATTCCCAGTGATCGTCCTGTGCTCAGACATAGACATTATTAAGAAGGCACTGAGTGGGAAAGTGAACTCTCAAAACCCAGAAGTTGTGAAATACGTAGAAGAGCTTAAGAATATAGCCAAGTCACTCAAATGCAGACTCTGTTTAGAAAAAGTTAGAGGACATGAAAACCACGTACACAACAAACTCGATATTCATCTCAGAAGAAAAATTAACAGATACATAGCAGAACGCACTCAGGCGTATGCATAAATAAAACGTTCCATGAACTTTTCCCGAGCCTTTAATGGCTCGGATTTTTAATTTCAACAAAAGGTAAAGAAAGGCAGGGATGAATATGTCCACTATGGTGGTATTGTTTACTCCATCGAAAGAAAATATCTTGGTTGAAAAATCGGTATACAAGTTTTCAAACGGTTCTACTGCTACAGGAATGTACTTCTTAAGAGCCATGACGAGATATGTGAAAGGACGTAAAGACCTGACAAAAATATTAATATTTGCTGAAGAAGATTGCGAGATAAGAGCGCTTGAGGAACTTGCTGGATATGAAAATACAAAAGCCCGCAGGAACGATATAAAAGAATTAGAAAGAATAATATCAGAAACGTACGGAGCAAAAACGAGTATAACAGTACTTCCATCGATTAGATGTATAAAAACAGACGAAGATAACATAGAGTACCAGCAGACGCTACTCAGAGCAATCATACAACATCTATCGACGGATATAGAGAACGTATATATCGATATAACTTATGCAAATAACATTAGTGTATTATTGACACTTGGTATAATACTTCCGGCAAGGTACGTAAGTCTCAAGAAAATATACATCTACTATGTCAATATGAATTTGGGAGAAAAAGCCAAAAAGGTTCTTGAAATGCCGATTTTTGAAAAGATGATAGCTTTGGACGAACAACTTGCTTCATTTGAACTTAGTGGGAATTTTAACCTTCCCCTGTTGACATTTTTGAAAGAAGACCAACAAAAAGAAGTGGAAGAAATATACTACCAATTCGAACTAAACGACATATCGGAAGAACCAGCAAATAAACTTAGAACTATTGCAACGATGAAAGAAACGCAGAACTATTTCCTTATAAACGTGAACAAAGAACTAAAAAGAATATCGCAAGCCAAGCATGTTGAAGAGCTATTTTATGAAAAAGCCGCTTTTTATCACAAAAGAAAACAATACTTCAAGGCTATCCAGTTGATATTTGAAGCCATAGTCAGCGGTGCAACAGTCATGCTCTACGGAAGAGGAAAAGAAACAAACCTGGATTACAGAGCGAAAGCAAAAAACAAAATCGAAAAACTATTTCCGCCAAGCTTAGCAAAAGAATTCATAAAATTAAGGAAAATGAGAAACCGCATAGCTCATGGAATAAACCAAAACCGAAGGTACTACGAAACAAAAACAGAAGAACTCGAAACACTTTTTAACGATGCTATAAAGATATACCAAACCATAAAACAGAATTTGAAGTCATAATTCCAAAATAGATGGTATAATATATATACATGGTATAATATATATACGTAGTAGCTGTGAAAAGCACATCTTTTCAAACCTTCAAACGCCCTAAACCGTGGAGACCAAAAGACAAATTTTGCACCACGATACTCACTAATAACCGCATAAATACTATACGTCCGGTCATTGGCAAGTTGATAATTTTTGCAAGCTACATCGTCGAAAAATCTTGT
>NZ_FRDJ01000011.1 GCF_900143265.1 Fervidobacterium gondwanense DSM 13020
TTTCCAGCTGATATCGAGCAGATATGAGAAGAGCAGTACAATAATAACAACTAATGTTGTATTCTCTGAATGGGGAGAGATATTTGGTGGAGCGACGATAGCAAATGCAATTTTGGATAGGCTACTCCATCATTCTTACGTGATTTTCATAAAAGGTCCTTCATACAGATTGCAGTCAAAAACAGCATATTTTAGCAACACAAACCAGCAAAACTAAGTTTATTTTTTGTACATTTTTATTTTCGATTTTTTGTTCATTTTGATATTGACATTTACACAAGGATATATGCTCACTAGAGAAGGCGATGACTTCATTGGAGAAAATTGTGAAAGAAGCTCCCGAGATGAATCTTTCGGAACTTCTCATAAATGCATTTTTTCAAATCAGGACGTTTTTGTCACTCCGTGATTCAAAGCTGAATATCACTTCTGAAATCTTTGTCAATGGAGAAAGGATCTTCCCTCCAAAAAACATAAGAGTAGAAAATCACTACCTTCCAAACCAATACAACTATAAGATCAACATTAAACATAATGCTGTAAAGTTCTCCTTGTACACTTCGCGTGATTTGAAGGCTTTCGAGTCTGCTTATGTAAATTCTTTACTAAAGAATATAGAAAGCGCTTTTGTTCAGAAGGAAGGATTTGATGTTGAAGATGAATTCGTCTTGATGATTTCCAAGCTCGTCGAGGCAAGGTCCGAAGAAACAGGAGAGCATGTTAATAGAGTATCGGAAATTGCAAAGTTTTTGGCACAACTTTCCGGCCATAGTTCGAGAGATGTAAAGTTAATTCACGGTGCCGCCGCACTACACGATATAGGAAAGGTAGGTATTCCGGACTATATACTCAACAAGCCTGCTAAACTCGATGATAAGGAATTCGCGATAATGAAGGAACACACTCTGATAGGTTTTGAACTTTTGAGGAATTCCTCACTTAAAATATTCCAGACAGGTGCAGTCATAGCTTTGGAACACCATGAGAGATGGGACGGAACAGGATATCCATATGGACTGGAAGGCGAACAAATTACTCTCGAGTCGAGAATAGTCCAGATTGCCGACGTTTTTGAGGCGTTAACTCAAGACAGGTGCTATAGGCCCGCATGGCCGCTTGAAAAAGCTATAGAATATATGAACGATATGAAAGGCAAGCAGTTCGACCCGTGGCTAATAGAACTGTTTAACAAGCATTTAAGAGAATTTGTACAAATTGTTCAAGATAAACAGGACGAGGAAGCAAATTAATTCCCATTTCTGAGTTGATCAACAAATTTGTTTAGATTTTCAATAGCTTTGGCAAAATCTTTCGGAAGTCGTGCAATGAATCTCATCTTTTCGCCAGTCCTTGGGTGGTAGAATGATAAGCTGAGTGCATGGAGCATTTGCCTGTATATTTCAAACTGCTCGTCTTCTTTTGCTCTTCCGTACACCTCATCACCCATCAGCGGGTGTCCTATGTACTTCATATGCACCCTTATCTGGTGAGTCCTGCCTGTTTTCGGATATGCAAACACCAGAGAGCCGATATTTCCGAATCTCCGTACAACTTTATAATGTGTTAACGCCGGTTTCCCATATTCAGACTGTGTCGTTGTCATCTTGACTCTAAGCACAGGATTTCTCGCTATGCTTATCTCAATATCACCCTCAGGTCTTGTAGGAACGCCCTTAACAAGGCAAACATAAAGCTTTTCAGTCACTCTGTCTTTGAATTGTTTTGTAAGTGATTGGTGCGCTAAATCATTCTTAGCTATTACCATCACTCCGCTTGTGTCTTTGTCAAGCCTGTGAACAATTCCGGGTCTCATTACCCCGCCTATACCTTGCAAGTCTTTGCAATGATACAGCACTGCATTAACAATAGTACCAGATGTGTGTGATGGAATTGGGTGAGTGATTATGCCCGGCTGTTTGTTTATCACCAGTATATCTCTATCTTCATAGATTATATCAAGTGGTATATTCTCCGGAAGAATCTCCGGAAGTTTCGGTTTCTCCGGGACTTTCAAGGTAATTATATCCCCAGACTTCACCTTGTAGCTCGGCTTCTTCGAAGTCCCATTGACCAGAACTTCCCCGCTTTTGATAGCCTTTTGAATATACGTTCTCGAGATCCAGTCTGGAGTCTTTTCCATTACGAATTTGTCGAGTCTCCAGCCGTCTTCCCTGTTCGTCACTTGTATATCCATCAGTTCTGTTCGGTCTGTATCTCCTGTATATACCTCTTGAAATTGTACCATTTGTTAACGTCTCACCTGCACTTTTTGATCTATCTTTACTTTTCCGATGTGAGAAAAGTGGTCCGTGTTTAAGTTCTTCCCTGATAAACGATATGCCTAAACCGACAGTGCCAATCGTTATGAATATGTCAGCAACATTGAAAACTGTTGGCCATCCTAAGAACGTTATGAAATCAACAACATAACCGTATCTGATTCTATCGATGAGGTTCCCGAGTGCACCACCTAATATGAACCCAAGCATTGTTTGGGTAAATTTGTTAAGCTTTAAAAACAGAGGTATAGTTGACAGTCCAATTATAATCAAGAGAGTAAGGTAAATAACAATCTCTTTCACGCCCGCAAACAGTCCAAACGAAATGCCTCTGTTTGTAGCATGTGTTAAGAAAAATATGCCATAGATTCTCTTAATCGTTCCAAGTGGTATGTACAGAGTCGTGAGATGCTTAGTTATTTGATCAAGCGTAAGTGCTAAGACAAGCCAGAACATCCTATCATTCCTTATCAAGATATTTGAGAAAACACGTCTCAGATTTTTCTGTAGATGAAAGGACTGGCAACTTCAAGACCGAGGTTTCTGTAATTGAATATCCTCTCAGTATTCCCTACAAAGAGTATTCCACCTGGTCTGAGGCTCTCTGCAAATCTTCTGTAAAGTTGGTCCTTTGCCTCCATTTCAAAGTATATGACAACATTCCGGCACATAATCATATCGAGACCTTTTTCAAATGGGTCTTGCAGCAAGTTGTGCCTCTTAAACTGTACGCGGGCTTTTACGTTCGGTTTCACGACGTATTTACCATCTCTTACGATAAAGTATTTCTGTATGTACTCTAACGGTGTGCTCACCATCGACCTTTCTTCGTACTCTCCGATTTGCGCTCTCGTTAGAACACCCATATCTATATCGGTTGCGAGTACCTTTGCTGTTAGTGGAGCCTTTAATTCTTCAAGAAGTATAGCTAATGAATACGGCTCCTCGCCAGAAGAACAACCGGCACTCCAAGCTTTAAACCTTGCACCGCTTTCCTTCAAAAGTTCAGGTAAGAAAGTCTTTTTTAATTCTTCCCATTTTTCAGGATTTCTGAAGAACTCTGTCACGTTTATCGTCAATTTATCAAGGAATTCGTCCTTTTTCTTATTATCCTTCATAATCAAGTCAAAATATTCTTTATAACTCTTGCAGTTGTACTTTCGTATAAGCATTTCGATACGTCTTTTCATTCTCTCAGGCTTGTAACCGGAAAGGTCGAGCCCCATCGTTTCTTTTATCTTGCCAACAAACCATTCAAACTGATCCCAAGGAAGTTCTGGAATATCACCAGATTGGAAATTCGACATCCAGGCGAACTTCTTTTCCTTGAAGTCGTCCAACGACATAGACTCCACCTACCTTCCAAATCACTCTTCCAATTATAGTATCGTTTCCATCTATATTATCGTTTACAATATTGATTTCAAAGTTATCCGTTTTGAGAGCCATCCCGTTTACTAAATCGAAGCTGTTTGCACTATCTGATGAGTGATAAATTAGCGCATAAAGAACGACGTTCTTTTCCGATAAAAAGAAACCTAAACCTGTCTTTTCTCCTGTGAAAACGTAAACTGTGTTGCCGATTCCAAAGTTAAACCCATTTTGTGTCCGTTCTACGAACGCGTACAAATTAGCTGAACCTATAGGAATTCTTATAGAGGCGTTGACTGCCATCCCGGAACCCAAAATCGAAAAATTCTCGGTTTTATGGATTAGTCCGCTACCTGCGTATCCTGTGCCTACCCACGTGGCATACCAAACTTTCTGAGCAGGGTTGAAAAAAGTTGAGAAAGGAATAGAAGTGTTAAAAGCGGTGTAAGTAACTTTATACGGGGCTTCGATGAATTCAAACGATTCGAAAAGGTCTGAAATATCGGGCTTAATAAATACAAAACCAGCGTTCTCTGTTAGAGGTATATCCACATCGAACTTAGCTTTGAATTTCCAAAAAGAAAAATCGTACTTAGCATTTAACTTCATCGTAGTATCAAACGGAGAGACGCCAAAGTAGAGCGTCTCTCCATTTGATATCTGGTTAAGTAGTATTAAAAATGCAAACGTCATCACAAAAATAGGAATTCTTTTCCTGAATTTCTTCCCTGGATAGTCTTTTGCCTTTTTCAAAAGTTCCAACCCCAAGTTAGTTTTGGTTTAAGTTTTAGCCTTCGAGTTTCGCCATTATCGCTTCGAGTTCTGCATCATCAATATCGAAGTTGCCAAATACTTCTTGAACATCGTCGTTGTCTTCGAGTGCATCTATAAGTTTGAGAACCTTTTCTGCTTCCGAACCTGTTACCTTAACGCTGTTCTTTGGTTTGTACGTAATCTTTGCTTCTCCTGTAAATCCGTTGCTTGCAAGTGCTTCTTTCACACTTGTTAGAGATTCTGGAGCTGCGTAAACGAGTACTGGGTCTCCCTCTTCTATATCTTCTGCACCTGCATCGATTGCAAGAAGCGTGAATTCATCCATGTCAGAGATCTTCTCTGCAGGAATTTCAATAACTCCCTTTCTTTCAAATATCCATGCAACTGAACCGCTTTCTGCTAGTGAACCGCCGTTCTTGCTGAGGATGTGCCTGAGTTCTTGAGCTGTCCTGTTCTTGTTATCTGTGAGTGCAAGTATGTAAAGTGCTACTCCACCTGGTGCATATGCTTCGTATATTATTTCTTCGTACCTTTCGCCTTCGAGTTCACCCGTACCTTTTTTGATTGATCTTTCAACGGTGTCTTTTGGCATGTTCGCATCTCTTGCTTTTTCTAAAACTGCTCTTAGCCTTGGGTTCGTATCTGGATTTCCGCCGCCTTCTCTTGCCGCTACGATGATTTCTCTAATCAACTTTGTGAATATCTTCGATCTTTTCGCGTCCTGCGCAGCCTTCCTGTGTTTAATATTCGCCCACTTATTGTGACCTGACATACTCTCTTCCTCCTTAAGAAATTTTCATTTAAAATTATCTTTCTCCCGGTTTTATTACCTTATCTATTATACCATATTCCTGTGCTTCTTGAGCACTCATGAAAAAGTCCCTGTCCGTGTCTTTTTCTATTCTTTCAATGTCTTGCCCTGTATGTTTGCTTAGAATATCGTTAATTATGTGCTTGATTCTGAGTAGTTCCTTCGTGAGTATCTCCACATCTTTGGCAGTACCTTCCGCTCCGCCGAGTGGTTGGTGTATCATAATCCTGCTGTTTGGCAATGCGAAACGCTTACCTTTCGCACCGGCAGCAAGAAGAACTGCCCCCATTGAAGCAGCTTGACCGACACATATGGTTGCAACATCGCATTTCACGTACTGCATTGTGTCGTATATCGCAAGTCCTGCTGTCACCAATCCGCCAGGCGAGTTGATGTAAAGCTGGATGTCTTTATCAGGGTTTTCTGCTTCTAAGAAAAGTAACTGAGCAACGACAAGGTTCGCTACATGGTCATCGATCGCACTGCCAAGGAATATTATCCTGTCTTTCAGCAACCTTGAATATATGTCGTACGCTCGCTCATATCTTCCGGTCGTCTCTATAACTATAGGCACATACTGGTCAAAAATCTTTTTCATTTCTTTATCCATCAAATATCATCCCCTCTTGAGAGGCTTAAAATCTTGTTATTTATTCCTCTTTTCCCTCTTCTTTTTCTTTGAAGGAAACTTCCTCAATCTGTGCTTTCTCAGAAAGTATCTTTGCAACCTTTGACTCCACTATTTCCATTATTACTTCATTCCTGATGTCCTGCCTTCCTTTGATTATCGCTTCTGCTCTGTCCGGGCTGACTCCCCACTCGACAGAAACTCTTTCTGCGTATGCCTTTATATCTTCATTGTCAACCTTTATATCATTTTCTTCGGCAACTTTCTTGACAACAAGGTCTTTCTTAATCATGTTTATGTAATAGCTTCTTAACTCCTCAACGAGCTTTTCTTCGCTTCCATAGTTCTGGACATATGCATCGTACTTTCCTTCTTCTTTCAGATTGTCGATGATATTTTCAACAGCTCGCTGTATTGTTCTTTCACTGATATTTATCTGTGCAATTGATGGTATCTGGTCAATTATCTGCACTCTATATGAATCTCCGAGTTCTCTGTCGTATATTTCTTTTCCTTCACTCTTAAATTTGTCTTTAAGTTGGTCAACTGTTTCAACGTTTTCAACAGCCAAAGATTTGACGAATTCGTCTGTAAGTTCTGGTAATATTCTGTTGTATACTTCCTGAACTTCGAGGATGTACTTGTAAACAATCTTCTCTTCACCTTTTTCGAATGTCTTTTCAAATTCAACAACATCGCCTTTTTTCTTACCGTAAAGCTGTTTTACAACATCACGTTCGTCATCCTTAAGGAGCACGTATTCTCTCTCTTCGCCGTCTCTAACTTTCTTTTCACCAAGCAAGACGGTTTCCTTAACCTTAACCATGTCGCCTTCTTTAGCTTCCTCTTCCTTCGGTTCTAATATGGCATGTTCTTCTATTACATATTTTACCCTCATGTCGACATACCCTTCAAGTACTTCCTCTTCCTTAGCTTTTCTAATCTTCAACTGAGCCGGATCAAAGTTAACTTCTGGCTCGAGGTGGAGCTCAACGGTGACCTTGCCACCCTCTGGTGTAACCTTTACATCCGCGACAACAGGCGGTAAGAGCAGATTAACGCTTTCCTTATCGAGTTCTTTTTCCGCTTCTTTGATAGCTTCGTCCGCAATGTAGATATCGTAGAATGCTTCTTTGAGTCTGAGTTTGTAAACTTCCTTTGGAACTCTTCCTGGTCTGAATCCTTCGATATGGTATTTTCTCTTATTCAATTCTTCAACTGTTTTGTCTTCGAGTCTTTTTATATCCGCACTGTCGAATGTGTACTCGCGGATTATAACATTTTCCTCTTTGCTGATTTCTTTGACTTCCATTCTTGCACCTCCATTTTCCCGTTTTCCATTATCACTTTAAAAAGGGGCGTTCAGCCCCTCCTTTTTAAATACGACTAATCAATTCACTATTATTCTCGATTATTCTTCCACGAGTTGGAGAACTGACAATTCAGCACCGTCTCCTCTTCTTGCACCGACTTTTATAACTCTTGTGTATCCGCCGTTTCTTGAAGCATATTTTGGAGCTATTTCGTCAACAAGTTTGTTAACAAGTTGCCTATCTCCAAGTTCTGCAAATATCTGTCTTCTGATCGCTACGCTTTCATCTTTGTTTTCATTCTTAATCTTGTACGCCTTAACTGCCTTCGTTATGAGCTTTTCAACGTATTCCTTACCTACTTTTGCTTTTACTGTTGTGGTCATTATCGTTCCATGCTCGATGATTTCCTTTGCGAGGTTTCTCATCAACGATACCCTGTGAGTACCGTATCTATTCAGCTTATTTCTCTTCATCCTGTGTCTCATTTCATTTGTCCCCCTTTCTTAGCGAAAGACCGAATTTTTCGCGGAGTTTTTCTTTTACTTCGTCAAGTGATTTGGTACCAAAGTTCTTTATTTTGAGTAGTTCCTCCTCTGTTCTATCGAGCAAATCTCCAATTGTTTCAATCTTGTCTCTCTTGAGACAATTCAGTGACCTTGCAGAGAGATCAAGCTCTTCGATTTTCTTCGACGCAACGTCTTCCGTTGACGCGAGTTCTTCTGAAACGGGTATTGTCTCCTGATAAGTCGGGATTGGTAATTCTTCAACATCGCTGAGGCTCTGCTCTATGAAGTTGAAGTGGTCAAGAATTATCTTAAGTGAGTGCTTGAGCGCCTCTGAAGGCTTGACACTCTTTTTCGTCCATATTTCGAGAATGAGCTTCTCGAAGTCGGTCCTCTTATCAACACGGACATTTTCCACAAGCCAGTTCACCTTGATAACCGGACTGTATACTCCGTCAAGTACAATCCAACCTATCTCAGGTCTCTCGTTTCTTTCGCTTGCTGGGATAAACCCTTTTCCAGATGTTGCGTACAGTTCTATTTCAATATCAGCGTCTTCATTAAGCGTGGCTAAGTAATGATTCGGATTTACCACCACGACACCCGCTGGACAGTTAATATCCTTCGCACTAAGTATACCCGGTCCTTTTTTGTTAATTATCAACTTAACAGGTGATTCGACGTACGATTCAACTCGCAATTGAACTTTTTTGAGGTTAAGGAGTATTTCCATTATGTCCTCTTTAACGCCATCGATCGTATCGAACTCGTGATATTTTTCCGGTTTTATGAATCTTACATCAGTTATTGCAAAACTCGGTATGGATGAGAGCAGGACTCTTCTAAGAGTATTGCCTATGGTAACTGCGTACCCCTTTTCAAGCGGGGCCATGGAATACCTTGCATAGTAATGGTCTTCGTGTTCCGCCTGCTCTTCGAGTTTGAACTTTCTTCCAAAAGTTTGAAGCATTAATATCACCTCGAGTAGAATTCAACAATAGCTTGTACGTTGACTGGTAGGTCTGTAACCTCTTCGAGTTTTGGATTTCTAACATATACGCCTTTGAATTGTTCGTAATCTGCTTCAAGCCAAGGAGCGATTGCTTTGCCTTTGTTGAGTTCTATTGCCTGTTTTACTGGCTCGATGCCTCTACTCTTTTCTTTTATCGATATTACATCGCCTGGTCTTACTTGGTAAGAAGGAATGTCAACTTTCTTACCGTTTACAAGTATATGGCCATGGGATACAAGCTGTCTTGCTACGCGTCTATTGATGGCAAATCCAAGTCTATATACCACGTTATCGAGTCTTCTTTCAACTTGAGCAACCAAGTTTTCACGGGTATCGCCTGACTGCTTTGCTGCTCTTTCATAATAGATTCTGAACTGTTTTTCAAGAACACCATATATTCTCTTCATCGTTTGTTTTGCTCTAAGTTGCAATCCGTATTGCGTCAATTTTTTCTTTTCTCTACCGTGTTGTCCCGGTGCGAAAGGTCTCTTGTCAAATGGACACTTTTCACCGAAGCATCTGTCGCCTTTAAGGTAGAGCTTCATTCCTTCTCTTCTGCAAAGTTTGCACAAAGGTCCTGTATGTCGTGCCATTATTTTCCCTCCTTATTGAGCACCAAAAGGTTATGCAAAGTTATACTCTTCTTCTTTTTGGTGGTCTGCAACCGTTGAATGGAATTGGTGTTGCATCCCTGATGTTTTCAACTTCTAAACCTGCTGCTTGGAGTGTTCTTATCGCTGTTTCTCTTCCAGCGCCTGGTCCTTTAACAACTACATCGACTCTCTTGATTCCCATCTTAACCGCGTCTTTTGCTACTTTGTCAGCAGCGAGCTGTGCTGCGTATGGTGTACCTTTTCTCGTCCCTTCAAAACCTGCGGTTCCTCCGCTTCCCCAACTCAGAACGTGACCGTTCGGGTCTGTTAAACTGATAATTGTGTTATTGTACGTTGATTTGATGTGGACTACACCGTGGTCAACGGCAGCTCTCTTTTTTGGCTTTGCTTTTGAACGACCTTTCGCCATTTGATTTTCCCTCCTTTAAACCTCTTCAACTCGTTCGTGTTACTTATTTACCTTTTTTCTTAATCCTGCTTGGTCTTGGACCTTTACGAGTCCTTGAATTTGACCTTGTCCTCTGACCTCTTACTGGAAGTCCGAGTTTGTGCCTTAAGCCGCGGTAACACCCTATATCCATTAACCTCTTTATATTCCTCATTACTTCTGTTCTGAGTTCACCTTCAACTTTGTAGTTCTGTTGAATGAAAGATGCGATTTTGCTTATTTCATCTTCTGTGAGGTCTTTAACTCTCTTGTCTGGGTCTACGCCTGTTCCTTGACAAATTTCAAGCGCTCTTGTTGGACCTATACCGTAAAGGTATCTCAATGCGATGTGTACTTTCTTATTGCTCGGTATTTCAACACCAACGATACGAGCCATTAATCTCCCTCCTCAAACTTTTTTCCTAAAGTATAACTTATCCTTGTCTTTGATTGTGTTTTGGATTTACCTTACAAACTACAAATACTTTCCCTCTTCTTTTGATAATCTTGCAGTGTTCACATCTTTTTCCCACAGATGCTTTTACTTTCATGTTTATCGCTCCTTTCAGAGATTTATTAATTTTGTTCTTATTCTTCGTCGTCCAAAATTTCTTCTTCGCCTTTTGCGTCTATCTTCTTCCTGTAGACTATGCGCCCACGGGTGAGATCGTAAATCGTTAATTCAACAACCACCCTGTCTCCAGGAACTAACCTGATGAAATTCTTTCTCATCTTTCCTGATACATGGGCCAAAACTTTAAATCCGTTGTCTAACTGGACTCTGAACATAGCATTTGGCAGTGCTTCAACTATTGTTCCTTCCATTCGTATGACGTCTTCCTTGTTTTTCAGAAAAATCACCTCTCAAATTTCCAAGGAAACTTAAACACTTAAAACCTACTCGCTTAGCGTTAAAATCTCGCAACCGTCCTCTGTGACCAAGATAGTGTGTTCAAAATGTGCAGATCTCTTTCCATCAACCGTAACAACTGTCCAACCATCATCTAAAATTACTACGTGCCAGCCGCCTTCAGTAACCATAGGTTCTATCGCAAGTGTCATTCCAGCCTTTAAAATTACTCCTGTACCCGGTTTTCCATAGTTCGGTACTTGTGGGTCTTCGTGAAGAGCTTTTCCAACACCGTGACCTACAAAATCTCTTACAACTCCAAATCCGTGTTTTTCTATGTAACTCTGTACAGCGTAAGATACATCACCTAATCTAACGCCCGCTCTGACCGTCTTTATTGCTTCAAGCAATGACTCGTAGGTTACTTTCACAAGTTCTTTCCCGCGTTCGTCCGTTTCACCAACTACGTAGGTTACTGCACCGTCTCCGTAGTATCCTTCATAAACAGCGCCTACGTCAATTGAAACAATGTCGCCATCTTTAAAGACTTTCGACTTGAGCGGAAAACCGTGAATAACCTCGTTGTTAACTGATACTGTTGTTATGTATGGATAGCCTCCATACCCTTTAAAAGCGGGCTTGCACTTCATTTCCTTCAACGTCTTTTCTGCCATAAGCTCTATATCGAAAGCGGGTGATCCTTTAACGACATAGTCTTTTGCCCTTTTGAGAATTTCGGCAACCGCCCGCCCGGCTATCTTCATCTTTTCAATTTCATCTTTTGTCTTGATTCTTATCATTTTTATTCCAAACCACCTAATATATTAAACAACATTTTCATTACTTCTTCTACACTTTTTCTACCATCTAAGGTAAAAAGTTTGTTTTGATTTCTATAATATTCGATTAAGGGCGATGTTTTCTCGATGTAGACTCTGAATCTACCTCTCACAACATCTTCCTTGTCATCGTCTCTCTGTATCAACTGTCCACCACAATCGTCGCAAATTCCTTCTACCTTTGATGGAAGTGTGATGAGGTTGTAGACTTTACCGCACTTTGAGCATACTCTCCTTGTCGATATCCTTTGTACAACGGTCTCTTCATCTACTTCGAAATATAGTGCTCCCGTCAACACTCTTCCCATTCTGGTAAGCATATTGTCGAGCGCTTGAGCTTGGTTGAGTGTCCTTGGATACCCGTCGAGTATGAAGCCATTTTCGCAGTCTGGCTGTTTTAGTCTTTCTTCCACAAGTGCGTTTGTGAGCTCATCTGGTACAAGGTTTCCTGAATTGACTATATCCTGAACCTTTTTACCCAACTCCGTACCCTTCGCAATTGCTTCTCTGAATATGTCTCCTGTTGAGATGTGTGGTATGCTGTACTTTTCTACTACCCTCTTCGCGTAGGTTCCCTTACCTGCGCCCGGAGGTCCTAAAAAAATCAGGTTCATGCATTTCACCTTCTCGTGCCGCAGATTACTTTAGGTTACTTTCTGCCAGCTATTTTACCCTTCTTAACGAAACCTTCGTAATTTCTCATTATCAAGTGCGCCTCTAACTGCTGTGCTATATCAAGTGCAACACCGACAGCGATAAGCGCACTCGTACCACCGAGCCAGATGTTAACTCTTGTTATGCCTTCAACCAAGTATGGGAGCAGAGAAATGCCAACCAAGAATATCGCGCCAAGGAACGTAACTCTGTTGAGCACGTACGTGATGTACTCTTCTGTTGGCTTACCTGCCCTGATTCCAGGGATAAATCCACCGTATCTCTTTATGTTTTCAGATATATCCTTTGGATCTATCACAACTACGCTGTAGAAGTATGTGAAGAAGAATATTAAGAGCGCGTATACGATTATCATGAGTGGGTTCTGCATTCCGAAAAGCTTAATTGCCCATTGCGCACCAGTAATCTGAGCGATAGCCTCCGGTATGCTGACGATTGCCCATGCGAATATTATAGGAATAACGCCAGAGTGGTTTACCTTTATCGGTAAGTGTGTGCTTGTGCCACCGTATATTCTTCTTCCAACCATTCTTGTTGCATACTCTATCTTTATTCTTCTTTCTGCTTGCTGCACGTAGATTATCGCTACGATCATGAATATTGCAACTGCAACTAAGAATATCCAACCGAAGATGTTAAGGTTTCCAAGAACTGCTGTTCTAAAGTATGCTGGGTATCTCGAAACAATACCTGCGAAAATCATTATACTGACACCGTTTCCGATACCTTTTTCCGTAATTCTATCACCTATCCAAAGGAGGAACATCGTACCTGCAACGAGTGATACGGTTGAGACAAACGAGAAGAGCCATGTATTGACAGCAATTATTCCTTGATAGCTCCTTGCCAAACCGAAAGAAACAACGAACGATTGCAGTGCTGCAAGCCCAAGTGTGAGATTCTTGGTATAGTGCTGGAATTTCTTTCTTCCCTGTTCTCCTTCTTTAAGTAGTTCTTTCAAAGAAGGAATTATTGAAGCAAGTAATTGCATGATAATCGATGCGTTGATGTATGGAGTAACACTCATTGAAAATACTGAGAATCTGCTGAACGCACCACCGGTGAAGACATCGTAGAAACTAAGAACGCCACCGGCCAAGCCGGTGCCTTGCTTGGAAAGCGCTTCCCCCCAAGCTTTTATGTTAACTCCCGGTACTGGTACATAAATACCAAGCCTGAAAACGAGTAACATTAAGAATGTAAAGATAACCCTATCCCTAACCTCTGGAATCTTCATTGCATTCCGCAGCGCTTTCCACATTATTAGATCACCTCTATTTTACCGCCGACTTTTTCGATCTTCTCCTTAGCTTTTTCACTGAACTTGTGAGCCTTTACTGTGAGAGGTTTTGTAATTTCTCCTCTCGCAAGAATCTTTACACCATCGTATACTTTGTTGATTATACCTTTTTCAAGGAGAGCTTCTGGCGTTACTACGTCGTTGTTATCGAATTTTGCTTCAAGGGTTTCAAGATTTACCACAGCATAAACTTTCTTCGCAAAGTTATTGAAGCCGAACTTTGGAAGCCTTCTGTGAAGTGGTGTCTGACCACCTTCCATCCATGGCCTTACCTTGCCAGTTCCTCTTGATTTTTGACCTTTGTGACCCTTTCCTGCTGTCTTACCCTTTCCTGAACCTTGACCTCTACCGAGTCTTTTGTACTTTTTGTTTGAACCAGGGGTTGGTTTAAGACCATCTATAGTAAGCATTTCATTTCCCCTCCTTATTCTTCAACTTCTTCTACTTTGAGAAGATGCTTTACTTTTTCTACCATTCCTCTTATCTGCGGACTGTCATCTTTAACTACTGTCTGGTGCATCTTTCTTAAACCGAGTCTTCTGACCGTGTCTTTCTGATCGTATTTGTATCCTATTGGACTTCTCACAAGTGTTATCTTAAGCTTCTTCATACATTAGCCCTCCTTCTTAACACCGCGTACTACTTGAGCAGGTGTTATGTCCCTTAGAGCAGCAACTTTCTCAATTGAGAAGAGGTTCTTTATTCCATCAACTGTTGCTTGAGCAATGACAACTGGATTTGTTGAACCCATTGCTTTTGTAAGAACGTTCTGAACACCAGCCAATTCGAGAATTGCACGGACTGTTCCGTTTGCAATGATACCAGTACCTGGCGCTGCAGGTTTCATGAGAATCTTTGCTGCGTCTTGTCTTCCAACAACTTCGTGAGGAATTGTACCCTTCACAACTGGAACTTCTATTATGTTCCTTTTCGCACTGACAAGAGCTTTTCTAATTGCATCGGGTACTTCCCTTGCCTTTCCAACACCGACGCCAACTTTTCCTTCTCTATTTCCAACGACTGCTAAAACTCTGAAAGAAAGGTTCTTTCCACCCTTAGTTACTTTTGTCGTCCTTCTTATTTCTATAATTCTTTCTTCGAATGTCTCGGCTGATTGTTTTATCTTTTCAACAATTTCTGACACTGTGAGCACCTCCTAACATTACCAAATTAGAATTTCAATCCGGCTTCTCTTGCTGCATCAGCAAGAGCCTTGATTCTACCGTGGTACTTGAATCCTCCTCTATCGAAAACAACTTCCTTTACTCCTTTTGCGATAGCCCTTTCAGCAATGAGTTTCCCAACCTCTTTGGCTGCTGCCACATTCCACGTTTTCTGGAGTTTTTCCCTGAGTTCCTTCTCAACTGTGGAAGCAGCGACTATCGTTCTGCCAGCAACATCATCTATAATCTGAGCATAGATGTGCTTTTCGCTTCTGTAAACAGACAATCTTGGTCTTTCAGGAGTTCCTGATATTCTCTTTCTTATTCTTCTGTGCCTAACAAGCCTTAATTGTTTGCGGTCTTCTCTCTTTATCACGTCTTATACCCCCTTATGCTTTCTTTCCTTCTTTGAGGTTGATGACTTCGTCTACGTACTTGATTCCTTTACCGCTGTATGGGTTCGGTTCTCTCCATTTTCTTACATCTGCGGCGTACTGTCCAACTCTCTGCTTATCGATTCCGCTGACAATTATTTTGTTTGGTGCGGGAACTTCGACTTTTATATCATCTGGTATATCCATTTCAACTGGGTGTGCGTAACCGAGGCTCATCACGAGCTTGTTGCCTTGAAGTTGCGCCCTGTAACCGACACCAACGATTTCAAGTTCCTTCTTGAATCCTTCTGTTACGCCGATAACCATATTTCTAACAAGTCTCCAGTACGTTCCGACCATTGCTTTGAACTTTCTTTCGTCGGATTTTCTCTTTGCAACCTCGAGATTTGGTTCAAACCAAACTTCGTTACCTTCAACTTTGATGTTAACAAATGGATGATTTGCGAGTTTCAACTCGCCTTTTGGACCTTTTACCTTTATTTCAGAGTCGGTGATTGTTAACTGAACATTTGCAGGTAGTATAACTGGCTTCTTAGCTATACGAGACATGGACTACACCTCCTTACCAGATGTAGGCAATTACTTCTCCACCGACTCCATGTTCTGCAGCTTCTTTGTCGGTGAGCACGCCTTTTGATGTGGATATAATCGCTATTCCAAGTCCATTCTTAACTCTTGGAAGATTATTTGAACCAACGTATATTCTTCTTCCAGGCTTTGAAACGCGGACTATACCATGAATAACTCTTTCCCTGTTCTTTCTTGAGCCTTTGTACTTGAGCTGTAGTCTGAGAATTCCCTGTTTGCCATCTTCGATATATGTATATCCCTTAATGAATCCTTCTCTTACAAGAATATCAGCAATTGCTTTCTTCAAATTAGACGCAGGGACATCTATCTGATCTTTGAAAACAAGATTCGCATTCCTTATTCTTGTAAGCATGTCAGCTATTGGATCGCTCCACACGGTTAACACCTCCACTATTACCAGCTTGCTTTCCTAACGCCCGGGAGTTTTCCCTCGTTAGCAAGTTTTCTGAAACAAACTCTGCATATTCCAAATTCCTGATAGACTGAATGAACTCTACCGCATATGCTGCATCTTGTATATTCTCTTACCTTGTATTTCTTTGGCCTCTTCCATTTTTCAACCATTGCTTTTCGTGCCATTTAATATTACCTCCTTATTGCTTTTTGAATGGGAAACCGAGTAGCTCGAGTAACCTTCTTGCTTCTTCATCCCTCTTAGCCGTTGTTACAACAACAATATCCATACCTTGTATTCTCTTTATCTGGTCTGGAGAGATTTCTGGGAAAACGAGTTGTTCTGTTAAACCGAAGCTGTAGTTTCCTTTTCCATCGAAGGAGTTTGGATTGAGACCTCTGAAGTCCCTAACTTTTGGAAGAACGAGGTTAACAAGCTTGTAGACGAAATTGTACATTCTTGGACCTCTAAGAGTTACTTTAACACCGACGGTCATGCCTTTTCTAACTTTGAAGTTTGATATACTCTTCTTCGCTTTCGTTATCAAAGCTTTTTGACCAGCAATCATAGTAAGTTCTTTTGCATGCGCCTCAACGATTTCTTTATTCCTTGAACCTTCGCCAACACCCATATTTATAACAACTTTAACGAGTCTTGGAACTTCGTGAATGTTTTTGTATCCGAATTCTTTCATTAATGTTGGTACCACTTCGTTCAGATACCTATCTTTCAGCGGTACGAATTCGTAGGCCATTTTTTACTCCTCCTTACTTCTTATCTATGATTTCTCCACATTTCTTGCAGAATCTCACCTTTGAACCGTCTTCGAGCACCTTGAATCCTACTCTCGTTGGCTTGTCACAGCTTGGACACACGAGCATTACTTTTGACCAGTAAAGTGGGGATTCCTTTTCGATTATACCACCCTGTCTCATCTGTCCTGTCGGTCTTTGGTGCCTTTTTACAACATTGACACCTCTAACGAGCAACTTTTCTTCTTTTGGAAGAACTTGGATGACTTCTCCCCTTTTGCCTTTATCTTTACCAGAGATAACTTGCACTGTGTCACCTTTTTTTATCTTCTGTGCCATCGATTACCACCCCTTACCATACTTCTGGTGCAAGAGAGACTATCTTCATGAAACCTTTTTCTCTGAGTTCTCTTGCAACTGGTCCGAATACACGTGTACCTTTTGGTTGATTAAACTTGTCAAGGACAACTGCTGCGTTATCATCGAATCTGATGTAGCTTCCATCTGGTCTTCTTATTTCTTTTCTTGTTCTAACTACAACTGCCTTAACTACGTCACCCTTCTTTATATCTGTGTTGGGCACAGCTTCTCTAACGCTGCAAACAACTATATCACCGATTGAACCGAATTGTTTGTGTGAACCGCCAAGTACCCTTATAACTCTCAGTACTTTTGCACCTGAATTGTCCGCTGCTACGAGGTAGCTTTCGTTCTGTATCATTGGTCACTACCCCCTTCGATAATATCCTCTGTCTCTGGCGTTTCTGCAAGTTTTGAGTGCTCAAGAATTTGAACAACAACCCATCTCTTGAGTTTGCTGAGTGGTCTGGATTCTTCGATTTCTACCACATCACCGATCTTGCATGTGTTGTTTTCATCGTGAGCATAAAATTTCTTGGATCTTTTTACGTACTTGCCAAATTTTGGGTGTTTCACAAGGCGTTCAACTTTGACCGTTACTGTCTTGTCCATTTTATCACTTACCACAACACCGATTAATCTTTTCTTAGGCATGTGTATTACCTCCTTATACCAAGTTCACGTTCGCGAAGGATTGTTTTGATTCTTGCAATGTCTCTCTTTGTCTTCTGTATCAAGCTGGAGTCTCTGAGTTCGCCCATCGCGTTTTGGAATCTGAGGTTCATCAACGTTCTTTTCTTCTCTTCTAACAATTTTGCCAATTCTTCATTATTCATATTTCTGATTTCCACTGGTGTCATACTGCTTCACCACCTATGTGATGTCTCGTAACTATTTTCGTTTTTATAGGAAGTTTTGTCGCTGCGTATTCTAAAGCTTTCAATGCTGTTTCTTCGTCAACTCCGCCGATTTCGAACATTACTTTTCCAGGTTTTACTACTGCAACCCAACCTTCAACGTTACCCTTACCTTTACCGAGTTTTGTTTCAGGTGGGTGTTTTGTGTATGATTTGTCTGGGAATATCTTTATCCAAAGTTTTCCTTCTTTCTTCAATGTCCTTGTGATTGCGAGCCTACATGCTTCTATCTGCTGAGCTGTGATCCACGCAGGTTCAAGGGCTTTCAAACCGTATTCACCGAAAACTACCAAAGCTCCGCCTTTTGCTTCGCCCTTTGTTCTGCCTCGATGTTGTTTTCTGTATTTAACTCTTTTTGGCATCAACATGGTTTTGCTAACCTCCTTCTTCACACTATCTTGTGACCGTCTCGAGAATGCCTCGATTAACTTGTACGTTTCTTTTCATTTAGAGCTTCTCTTCTACCATTTTATTGATTTTATCGCTTCATCGTGTTCAAAATTAGAGTTGGGCGTCTCCTTTGTAAATCCAGACCTTTATACCGATTGTACCGTACTTTGTCTCTGCCCTTGCTGTTGAGTAATCGATAACTGATCTGAGTGTCTGGAGTGGAAGTCTTCCCTTAAGGTACCATTCGGTTCTTGCAATTTCTGCTCCAGCAAGTCTTCCTGCAACCATTATCTTTATACCCTTTGCTCCTCTTTTGAGTGCAGCTGTTATTGCTCTCTTCATGACTATCTTGTAGCTTGCCCTCTTTTCTATCTTCTGTGCGATCGATTCTGCTACAAGACTTGCCTCTGTTTCGGGCGTTTTTACTTCAACTATATCGACACCGAATTTTCTGTTGAACTTGCTTTCGAGTGCCTGTCTCAATTCAGTAATGCCAGCACCCTTCTTTCCGATGAGTATTCCAGGTCTTGCTGCGTAGATTGTTATAAGAACTCTCTCTGCGTCTGGTCTTTGTACAAAAACTCTTGCAATTCCAGCTTGATTGTAAGTCTTCTTAACAAAATCCCTAATCGCTTCGTCTTCAAGGATATATTCGCTGTACTTCTTCTCATTGAACCACTGAGCATCCCACTGAGTTGTTATACCGAGCCTAAAACCCTTTGGATGAACTTTTTGACCCACCTATATCACCTCACAACGTATTATTTTGCACTATTTTCCTTTTCTCTGTCTCTAACAACAACAGTTATATGTGACATCCTCTTTTGAATGATGTCAGCTCTTCCGCGTCCGCGTGGCCATACCCTTTTCATTCTTGGACCATCATTTACATAACATGCAGCTACGTAAAGATTTTCTTCGGAAAGTCCGAGGTTATTCACTGCATTCGCTACAGCAGATTTTAACACATTATATACGAGTCGTGCAGCCTTTTTAGGAGAAAATTCAAGAAGATTATACGCTTCTGAAACATTCTTACCCCTTATGGAGTTCACAACAGCTCTCGCTTTTCTTGGAGATATGCGAACAAACCTTGCGACGGCCCTTGCTTCATATTTTGGTAACGTAGCGAGTGTTTCTTTACGCTTCGCGTGGAACTTGGACCTCTTGAGCCCTTCTCTTTTGATGACGGTTTGCATTATTTAATCCCTCCTTATTTCTTTACCTCACCTTTTTTGGCTGACTTGTTCGTATGTCCACCAAATCTTCTTGTGAAGGAAAATTCACCAAGTTTGTGGCCAACCATGTTTTCTGTGATGTAAACTGGTATGTGCTTCATTCCGTTGTAAACTGCAATTGTGTGACCTACCATCTCAGGAACTATTGTGCTTGCTCTGCTCCATGTCTTTATTATTTTCTTTTCGCCAGTTTCGTTTAGTAATCTGATTTTCTTCAAGAGTTTGGGGTCTACAAATGGTCCCTTTTTACTGGAACGGCTCATTTATTACACCTCCTGATTAACCGTTTCTTCTTCTAACGATGAATTTATCGCTTGCTCTCTTACCTCTTCTGGTCTTGTAACCCTTTGCTGGAACTCCCCATGGACTCTGTGGGTGGTGACCTTTTCCTCTACCTTCTCCACCACCGTGTGGGTGATCAACTGGGTTCATAACAACACCACGAACGTGTGGCTTTTTACCAAGCCATCTTGTTCTACCAGCTTTACCAGAAACTTCGTTTTTGTGATCTTCGTTTCCAACTACTCCTATTGTTGCGTAGCATCTTACGTGAACCTTTCTAAGTTCACCAGATGGCATCCTTAACAATGCATAGTCGCCTTCTTTTGCCATTAATTGACATGCCATACCAGCACTTCTGGCGATTTTTGCCCCGCCTCTTGGGTAGAATTCTATGCTGTGAACTATTGTACCGACTGGTATGTTTTCCAATGGCAATGCGTTACCTGGTTTGATTTCAGCCTGAGGTCCAGAGAGTACTGTATCTCCAACATTTAAACCGTTTGGGGCAAGTATGTACCTTTTTTCACCGTCTGCGTAAACAAGCAATGCTATTCTTGCGGTTCTGTTTGGATCGTATTCTATTGAGGCAACCTTAGCGGGGATATTTTCTTTTTCCCATCTTCTGAAATCGACTATCCTGTAAAGTCTCTTGTGACCACCGCCTCTGAATCTTACTGTAACCCTACCGTGGTGGTTTCTTCCAGCGGTCTTTTTCAAAGGAACAACAAGTGACTTTTCGGGTTCTGTTTTTGTAATTTCCGAAAAGTCTGGAATAATCATGAAGCGTCTACCTGGAGTTGCTGGTTTAAATCTCTTGAGACCCATTATTATTCACCCCTTACGCCTGGAGTTCTTTAATTGTGTAGCCTTCTGCTAACTTGACTATGGCTTTTTTCCATTCTTTTGTGTATCCTTCTCTCGCCATGTAACCTCTTCTGAGGTCTCTTTTTGGTTTTGGCTTCACAATCAAAGTGTTTACTCTTTCTACTTTAACGTTGAAAAGTTTTTCAACAGCTTCTTTTATCTGTTCTTTATTAGCATTCTTGTCCACTTCAAAGACGTATTCTCTTTCTGCTCTCAAGTTCATTGACTTTTCACTGATTATTGGTCTTATTATGATATCGGAGTATTCTTTTCTCATTTTCCGAGCACCTCCTCAATTTTGCGAACGGTGCCCTCTGTAAGGACAACCTTTGAGGCATTTATTATATCGTAAACGTTTAATCCATCGATGTTATCTCCGTTGTTGTTATTCGGGTTATTAGCAAGTATAACCTTTACGCCAGGAATGTTTCTTCCTGAAAGTTTGACATTCTCGTACGCTTCTTCTTTCTTGGCGATAACGAACAATACCTTTTCGTTAGCGATTCCAAGAGCCTTTAATACTTCCCTCATCTGTTTCGTTTGAGGTTTATCAAATCGTATGTCGCTTACGACAATGAGGTTACCTTCCTGGAATCTTACCGAGAGAGCTGACTTAAGAGCGAGTCTCTTCATCTTCTTGTTCATTCTCTTTAAGTAATTTCTTGGCTGTGGACCGTGTGCCACACCACCGTGTCTCCAGTGGATAGCTCTGATAGAGCCTTGTCTCGCTCTACCTGTGTGTTTTTGTGGCCATGGTTTTCTTCCACCACCAGCTACCTCTCCGCGTGTCTTGGTAGATGCTGTTCCAGCTCTCGAGTTTGTGAGCTGCATGTCGACATAGCGCCACATGACATCATAGTTAGGCTCGATGTTGAATACTTCGTCGCTTATTTCGATGTTGCCAATCTGTTCACCTTTGATATTCAAAAGTGCTATACGTGCCATAATCTTCTTCCTCCCTTACTCCATTTTCGGAGCACGTCCCCGTTCTTCATCTCATGCAAGGACTGTGAAAGCAAAAAAAATTATGCCTTCACAGCGCTTCTGATAAGAACAAGGCTGCCCCTCGCTCCTGGCACTCCACCTTTAACTGCTATTAGGTTGTTCTCTGTGTCTACTTTAACAATCTCTGAATTGAGTACGGTAACTCTTTCGTTTCCGTACCTTCCAGGCATCCTCTTGCCTTTAAATATTCTTGCTGGTTCAGTGTGTTGACCGACAGAACCAAGTTCGCGGTGGAATTTCGCACCGTGTGCTTTTGGACCACCTTGGAAGTTCCATCTCTTCATTGCACCAGTGTATCCTCTACCTTTTGTCCAACCCGTAATATCAATTTTATCGCCTTCTTGGAAAATTGCAACTGTTATTTCTTGACCAACTGAATATTGATCAACATTTTCGACTCTGAATTCTTTAAGCACCCTCATTGGCTTTACGTTTGCCTTCTTAAAAACTCCAAGAAGTGGTTTCGTTACTTTCTTTTCGCTGACTTCCTCAAAACCGAGCTGAACAGCGTTATATCCATCTTTTTCTACCGTTTTCTTTTGCACAACGTAACATGGTCCTGCCTTAAGAACTGTTACTGGAACAACCTTATCATCTTTCCACAATCTGGTCATTCCGATTTTTCTTGCAAGTATAAATTTCATCGCAAAACACCTCCGAGGACTCACAGATTGATTTCAACGTCGACACCTGCTGGAAGATTTATCTTCATCAGAGCGTCAATCGTTTTTGAGTTCGGTTCGATTATATCTATAAGTCTTTTGTGTACTTTCTTTTCAAATTGCTCTCGTGAATCCTTATGTTTCAATGGTGACCTTAAAACAACGTATAACGTTCTTTCCGTTGGAAGTGGAATTGGTCCTGAGACCTTCGCATTTGTCTGCTTTGCCACTTCAACTATTTTCTTTGCTGATTCATCGAGTAATCTATGATCATATGCCCTTAGCCTGATTCTAATCTTTTGTCCTGGCATGCCTTACCCTCCTTCTTAGAAAAGGGGGGGAACCCCCCCGATTACCGTTTTTATAATTGTATAATCAGGTCTGAATTACTCAATTATTTCAGAAACGACACCTGCTCCAACCGTTCTTCCACCTTCACGAACTGCGAATCTCATACCTTTTTCGATTGCGACTGGGTAGATGAGTTCAACTGTCATTTCAAGGTTGTCACCAGGCATGACCATTTCTGCTCCTGCTTGGAGGTCAACGATTTCGCCTGTAACGTCAGCTGTTCTGATGTAGAATTGTGGTTTGTAACCTTTTGTGAATGGCGTGTGTCTTCCGCCTTCTTCTTTCTTGAGAACGTAAATGTTTGCTTTGAACTTCTTGTGTGGTGTGATTGATCCTGGCTTTGCCAAGACTTGTCCTCTTTCAACCTCGTCTTTGTCAATACCTCTCAACAGACAACCAACGTTGTCTCCAGCCATTGCTTCGTCGAGTTCTTTTCTGAACATTTCAACGCTTGTGATAACTGTCTTTCTTGTTTCGTAGCTCATACCGATGATTTCTGCTTCAACACCTGGTTTGATAACGCCACGTTCGATTCTTCCTGTAACAACTGTACCTCTACCAGTGATTGAGAAGACGTCTTCAACTGGCATGAGGAATGGTTTGTCGACTTCACGAACTGGTTCTGGGAAGTAGTTGTCCATTGCATCGAGAAGTTCCTTTATTGATGCGAGATCTGGGTGATTTGGATCGTTTGGTGCTTCGACTGCTTTAAGAGCGGAACCTCTTACAACTGGAAGTTCATCGCCAGGGAATTCGTATTTGCTGAGAAGGTCTCTTACTTCCATTTCAACAAGGTCAACAAGTTCTGCGTCATCAACCATGTCAACTTTGTTGATGTAAACAATTATTGCAGGAACGTTAACCTGTCTTGCGAGAAGAACGTGTTCTCTTGTTTGTGGCATTGGCCCGTCTGTTGCTGCAACAACAAGGATTGCACCGTCCATCTGAGCTGCACCGGTGATCATGTTCTTAATGTAGTCAGCGTGACCTGGACAGTCGATGTGTGCGTAGTGTCTCTTTTCTGTTTGATATTCAACGTGTGTAATGTTGATGGTGATACCTCTTGCTCTTTCTTCTGGTGCCTTGTCGATCATTTCGTATGGTGTGTAGTCTGCCCATCCGAAGAGTGAACAGTACTTTGTGATAGCTGCTGTGAGTGTTGTCTTTCCGTGGTCAATGTGTCCAATCGTACCGACGTTCATGTGGGGTTTGGTCCTTACAAATTTTTCCTTTGCCATACTTTTGACCCTCCTTCTTCACCTGTGGTGGAGTAATGTTTTCGTTATTTTTTCAAAATTTTCTCTGCAACTTTGTCAGGTACTTTATCGTAATGGGAGAGAACCATTATATAGTTCGCTCTACCTTGAGAAAGTGACCTGAGCGTCGTTGCGTATCCAAACATTTCACTTAGTGGAACAAGAGCCCTTATTACCCTTAAATGTCCTCTGTTTTCAAGAGCATCGATATGTGCTCTTCTTGAATTGAGGTCCGCTATGACGTTACCCATGTATTCTTCTGGTGTCGTCACTTCTACTTTCATGATCGGTTCGAGAAGTACTGGGCTTCCCTTTTCCATAGCATCTTTGAATGCCATGCTTGCGGCGATCTTAAATGCCATTTCCGAGGAGTCTACTTCGTGGTATGAACCGTCAATCAGTGTAGCCTTAACACCAACAACCGGGTAACCTGCGAGAACTCCAACCTGCATCGCTTCTTTTACGCCTTCTTCAATTGCCGGTATGTACTGTTTCGGTATGACACCGCCAACTGTCTTGTCCTCGAATTCAAACGTCTTATCCAAGCTAAGTGGCTCGAATGTCATTACCACATGACCGTACTGACCTCTACCACCGCTCTGCCTAATGTATTTACCTTCAATCTTGACATCTCTTGTAATTGTTTCTCTGTATGCAACCTGTGGCTTACCAACCCTTACATTTACGTTAAACTCCCTCTTGAGCCTGTCGACTATAATCTCGAGGTGAAGCTCGCCCATACCCGAAAGGATCGTTTCACCTGTTTCTTGGTCAACATAAGCCCTCAAAGACGGGTCTTCATCGAGTAAAGATTGGAGAGCCTTAGAAAGCTTCGTTTCGTCATCTTTCGTTTCAGGCTCGATAGCTATGGAAATAACCGGTTCCGGGAATTCCATCTTCTCAAGAATGATGTGAGTTCCTTCTTGACAAACCGTATCCGCAGTTATTGTACTCTTCATTCCGATGACACCGACGATATCTCCAGCTCTGACGTATTCAACGTCTTCCCTCTTGTCTGCGTGCATAAATATAAGCCTTGAGACGCGTTCCTTTACATTCTTCGTTGTGTTGATTACGTAACTTCCCTTTTCGAGCCTTCCACTGTAGACTCTAAGGAAGGTGAGTTTTCCAACGTATGGGTCTGTCTGGATTTTGAACGCGTATGCTACAAAAGGACCGTCTTCCGTTGGGAAAACTTGAACTTCATTTCCTTCCTTGTCAAATCCACGAACTGGTGGAAGGTCAAGAGGTGATGGGAGATACCTGACAACGCCATCCAGCAGAGGTTGAATTCCAACGTTCATCTTTGCCGAACCACAGAAAACTGGCGTCCCGAGGTTTCCGATTGTGATTCTCCTGAGTGCTTGATGGAGCTGTTCTTCAGTTGGTTCTTCACCTTCGAGGTAGAGTTCCATTATTTCATCGTCTACCTCTGCGATCTTTTCTATCATATCTTCTCGAGCTTCTTCAGCCTTTTCGCGCCACTCTGCTGGAATTTCTTCGTAAACCATGTCAGTGCCTTCGGAATTAAGCCATCTGATAGCCTTCATCTGTATGAGGTCGATAACACCTTTAAAATCGCTCTCGGCACCCATCGGAAGCTGGACAGGGATTGGGTGTGCACCAAGCCTGTCAACCATCGTCTGAACTGCCATCTCAAAATCGGCACCAGTTTTGTCCATCTTGTTCATGAATGCAATTCTCGGAACATTGTACTTGTCTGCTTGTCTCCAGACAGTTTCGGACTGTGGTTCAACGCCGGCTGTCGCATCAAAAACAGCAATGGCGCCATCCAAAACTCTCAAGGACCTTTCAACTTCGATAGTGAAATCAACGTGCCCCGGTGTGTCTATAATATTAATACGGTGCTCCTTCCAAAAACACGTTGTTGCTGCTGATGTTATGGTGATACCTCTTTCCTTTTCTTGTATCATCCAGTCCATCGTTGCTGTGCCGTCATCGACGCTACCGATGTTGTGTTTTCTTCCAGTGAAAAACAAAATACGCTCGGTAGTTGTCGTCTTACCGGCATCGATATGTGCCATTATACCAATGTTTCTTAACTTATTCAGGTCGACATATAAAGCCTTTATCTCTTCCATAACTTCCTCCTCGAAGACATAAAAATGTCAATGCATCAAGATTACCATCTGAAGTGTGCAAACGCTCTGTTTGCTTCAGCCATCTTGTGGACGTCTTCTCTCTTCTTAATAGCTGCACCAGTGTTGTTGTATGCGTTCAAAAGTTCTTCTGCCAATTTCTCCTGCATTGGTTTACCTTTCTTTGACCTTGCAACGTCTACTATCCATCTGATAGCAAGAGTTGTTTTCCTTGGTTCCTGGACTTCAACTGGAACTTGGTAAGTTGCACCACCGATTCTCCTTGGCCTTACCTCAACGATTGGTTTAACATTTTCAACGGCCTGTTTGAAAACTTCAAGTCCGTCTTTTCCAGTTTTCTGAGCAAGAATATCGATTGCTCCGTAAACGATCTTCTGTGCTATTGATTTCTTTCCATCCCACATAATCTTGTTGATCATCTTTGTTACGAGCACTTCTCCGTAAACTGGATCTGGTGGAACTACTCTAACCTCGGCTCTTCTTCGCCTCATTCAATTCCCTCCTTATTTCTTGCCCTTCGCACCTGCTGCAGCACCTGCTTTTGGTCTCTTTGCACCGTACTTACTTCTGCTCTGGCGTCTATTTTCAACACCTGCTGCATCAAGCGTACCGCGGATTATTTTATATCTGACACCTGGCAAGTCCTTAACCCTTCCACCTCTTACAAGAACTATTGAGTGTTCCTGCAAGTTGTGTCCAATGCCAGGGATGTAAGCGGTAACTTCAATACCGTTTGAAAGTCTTACCTTTGCTATCTTTCTAAGAGCTGAGTTTGGTTTCTTCGGTGTCATTGTGGAGACCCTGACACACACTCCTCTTTTCTGGGGATGTCCTTGAAGTGCTGGTGATTTGGATTTTTCCTGAACCTTTTGCCTTCCGTGTCTTACCAATTGATTAATCGTAGGCATCTTAACCCTCCCTTCAAACTCTACATTCGTGAGATATTATAACCACGCATTTTCGAAAATACAATAAAGCCCGTGTGAATTTTTTGTTTCGAACACTTAGTCGGGCGTTTTTGTTCGTTGTATGAAGATACTATTGGTTTATAGAATCCAAAATAAAGGGCGCATATGCGCCCTACTTTTTATCTTGGCTGGGGCGGTAGGACTCGAACCTACACAACTGGAGCCAAAGTCCAGGGTCCTGCCAATTAGACGACGCCCCAGCGCTAAGTTTGACTTCATTTGTGACTTTGGCTACAAAAAGTTGGTGGGTGCGGCAGGGATTGAACCTACGACCTCTTCCGCGTCAAGGAAGCGCTCTCCCACTGAGCTACGCACCCACTCATACTAAGCGATACACATTTTACTATGTATTGGATATTCTGTCAAGGGGTTTATTTGTTTTTCGTGTTAAATTGCTCGTTCTATCTCTTCAATAGCCGATTTTATAACACCTTTTGAATACTCAAATAGTTTCTCCTCTTCAGGACTCAACTTCAACTGAATTATTCTCTCAACACCGGACTTTCCGAGAATCGCAGGGTATCCTATATAAACATCGTCCAAAAACACAGACGGAGTCCAAACTCTTTTTTCGTTCTTCCACATACTCTCAACAAGCCTCGCAACGACTGCACCAATTGCCAGATTTGTTGCACCCTTCTTTTCGATTATCTTGTACGCCGCTTTTCTGACCTCGTTAACTATTTCATTGAAATCGATACACGGTTTTTGACTCCTAACTTTGCAGTCGGCGCAGTAATCAGAGAGGAGTACACCACCTATTGTTGCGTTCGAGACGGGCATAAATTCACTATCACCGTGTTCACCGATTATATAGGCATGGATATTCGCCGGCGAGACTCCGCAGTGCTGCGACAATATACTGCGTAGTCGAGCTGTGTCTAATGTTGTACCGCTTCCGATTACCTTCTGCGAATCAAAGCCTGTGAATTTCCAAATGAAATACGTCAGGACATCAACAGGATTAGTAACATTGATTACTATGCTATCAGGTGCGTAAGTCTTTATCTCTTCCGAAATCTGCCGAATGATCCTGACGTTATCTAAAAGAAGATCCAGCCTTGTCTCACCAGGCCTTTGTGCTCTGCCTGCCGTTATAATCACAAAATCACTGTCTTTAATATCTTTCGGCTCGCCAGCATATATTTTGCAATATTTGAACATCGCTGAAGCGTGAAAAAGGTCGTATGCTTCTCCTGCCGCTCTTTGTTTGTCTATGTCTATCAGTACTATCTCGTCTGCAATAGACGTATGAAGTATAGAGTAAGCAACACTCACACCAACTCTTCCCGCTCCGTATACACTAATCTTCATAAATATCACCTCCGTTCCTAAGTTTTATTATATCACAACTTAGTTACTTTGTCTAACCTAAGTTTTGCATAATAATATAGGCACCCTTAAAAGGGTGCCTGTATATTAATGTGCATTAAAATGTGAGTATATTAATCTTTCCAGTTCACTAAGATAACTGCGAACTCGCCGGGTTGGAGGTTAACTGGTATAGTGTTTCCGAGCTCAAAGCCAAGCTTTCTCTTACCGAACCTTGTTATCAGTCTTACATCTTTGGCTTTGATATCTCTTCCAACTGTCTCTTTCAGAAATACTTCAACATATTTTTCATGAACAAGATTAAGATTTCCAAGCACAATTGCGCCTATATCTCCTTTCCAGTAGCTGTAGTTAGCGGTTGTGCCATCTTGATAGCTTAGATAAACATATCTAAATACTCCATCCATAACTTTTTCAATCTCTTCTCTCAATCCCAAGAGCCATCTTAAATAGTTGTACATATCTTTGCTTGCTTTGTCCCAGTGCATTGCGTAATAGTCGAAGAACGCAAGTTTACCATAGAATTGGTCATCGGGTGGTAGGACTGTCTTACCATAAATGGTGTTATCTAACCCAAGATTCATCGGTTGTATTTCTTCTATTTCCTGACCGCTGTTGATGTACGGTATAGAATTCGGCGACAAGTACAGTAATGCTGGTGCAAGGTATTTTAACTTATTTCCATTTTCCCTTGCCACAACCCTCGGAGTGTCTGGTGTTTCACAAGATGCGATGTAAGGAACCTCTAAATTTGGCACTATTTCTTCTATGAACTTGTAAAATTCACTCGGTCGTGCCGAAGCGTACCAGCTGTTTCCGAGTATACATTCGTACCCTTCACTCTTAGCTTTCTTGTCGTTCTTCATTTCAAGTTCTTCTGCAATAAATCCGAATGCTGGGTCAATTGCCTTTGCCGCTGAGATTATCATGTCTTGAAGTTCCGATGGCAATGCATGTCCCATATCGATTCTTGCGCCATCTATTCCAAATTTCTTCTGATAAGTTGGTACTATGTTTGCAATATATTCCCACAGCCTTTTGTTTGGCTTCTTGCCTGGAAATTTGCTTGATTTTATTACGTCGAATAACACATACGGTGGTTGGTCTTTTGAAACGTATTTCTGACTCGCTTCGGGATGGTCGAGGTACAGCCTGAAGAATGTAACATCATCCCAAGTCGGTTGCGGGTCATTTACCCAGTCTGAGAAGCCCGGAGGTGTTATTATCCCAAACTCTTTGGCTATATTTGAAAGTATATCTCCTTCCATCTTCTTAACCTTTTCCCATTTTTCAGGGTCTAATTTATCAGGCGATAACGTGAATTTCTTAAGGTGTTGTTTCACTTCTTCCGAAGAATAAATTATTTCAAGGTCTTCTGGGTCTGGAATTTTGAATGGCAGTTCTGGTATGTGAGGTGGCTTATAGTTTGCGACCTCTTCTATCTTTATCCAGTAGAACCAGTCTGGGTGAGTTTTAATCAAGTCACTATCTCTCGCTGCTGTCCTTGGTATGAAATCAAGGACTACGCGTATTCCAAGCATGTGTGCTGCCTGAACGAGCGCTTTGAACTGTTCTTCAAGTTTGATGCCTTCCAAGAGAGGATCTGCGTAGCTCTCGTCAAGTTCAACAGGATTCTTGACAGCGTACGGTGAACCAACCTCGCCTTTCTTAAAAACATCGCTCATCTTTGAAATCGGTAGCATGTACAGAACATTGATGCCCAATTCTTTAAGATATGGGAGCAAGCCTATCATCTTCAAAAACGTCCCAGACTCTTTGTAGCCAAAAATGTCCTCCGGTTCGAATGCGCCAAATCCTTTGTGGTTGTAAGCTACTGTTGCTCTTGGCAACGCTCCATACATCTTTGCCTTTCTGAGCCAACTTGCATCGCTCTCACCGTTGATTTGGGCAAGTGACTTGGAATAATCCAGTCCCTTATCGTTTTCTAAAATCGAATCAATAACAGCAGCGAAATATTCGTATGGATCGACAAAGTATCTTCCATCCTTCATGGAAAGCTTTCCAGAATAATTTGAAATAAGCCAGTGTGACGGGATAGCATAAAGTGTTTTTCCTGTGATTTTCTTTTTCAAATACTTGCTAAGTTCCTTCAATTCTTTCATACACATACCTCCTATACTTTAGCGTACGCTTCATATCATTCACGTATTGACGAGATTCAAGATATATTGTATAATCTTTCACGCGGGACGGAGGCGTGTCCGAACTGGCTAAGGAGCCGGTCTTGAAAATCGGTGGTGGTCAAACCACCGTGTGGGTTCGAGTCCCACCGCCTCCGCCATTTTTTATTCTATAGCCTCCTAACTTCACCAGACGCTTCCGCCGCCAATTTTCGCATCTTATCATTCAACACTTCGACTTCCTTGTCAAAGTACCAAGCAGACAGCATCAACAAGAAGCCGCAGATAAACCAGAAATACGCACTGACCTCAAGGGCTGCACCGAGTGTGCCAAGCGCAACAGACATCGAACCTCCAAAAAACCTTCCAATTCCTGTTCCTACGGAATCTGTAAGGTTGAATATAGAGAATATCCTTCCTCTATCTTTCGGTTCGTTGACGTTTAAGAGCATCATTTTCACATTAGGACCTGTGTACGAATCCATTGCAGCAGCGATGAAACCGAGCAAGCCGAACGTAAGAAACGCTCCCAGTCCGGTTGGGAAGTATGGGTATCGAAACACTAAGACTGTGAAGAAAACCCCGAGAATTGTTGTTATAGCCGAAAGAAGTGGGACAAGCCTTTTAGACTTCTGGTAAACCTTTTCTCCGACGAATCCACCAATGATGTTACCCGCTATGCTCCCCAATGCAAAGAGCAGGAACATCGTCGTTGCTTGGTTCAAGTCCATCATTTTTTCCCTTCTGAAAAATTCAATCATGAAATAAGGTATCGCACCCCATGGTACTGTACCGGCGATTCCTTGCAAGAATAACAGCAGATTAGTCTTAACTCTCACAAGCTGAGCATAATCTGATAATTTTACATTAGCTACATATTCCGCACTACTTTCAACAAAGCCTTCCTCGTGTGAGCCCCTTTTCGGTTCTTCCAAATAATTAATTATCAATGGGATTATTATCAAATTAGGTGCGGACACAAGAATAAATGGTATTCTCCAACCAAATATGCCTGCGCTGTAACCCGCCACAAGCATACCAACTATACCCCCAACAGTTGAAGCGAGCCCAAGAATCGAAACAACCTTTCCCCTTTCTTTGTGCCCAAACATATCCCCAACAAGAGAATAAGAAATCGGGAACGAAGCACCAATACCAATACCGGTCAGCACACGCCAGAAGAACAACTGCCCGAAAGTCCCAGATATTGCCGACAACAAACAAGGAATCTCTCCGACAAGAATCGAAGCGACAAGCAAGGCTTTTCTGTTATATCTATCAGACAAATAACCCCATACAAGGCTGACAAGCGCCCCTACAATGCTAAAAACACCGCCAACAAGACCGATGTGTGAGTCCGTAACTTTGAATTCCTTTTCTATCATTCCAATAACCGGACTCATTACCATCTGGTCTGCGTTTAAGATAACTAAGAGCAAAAAAAGAAAAAATACAACTTTTCTTCTATTCTTCATTGATTCATTCATCACTATCCCCCCATACAAACTATTTGACTTTCTCTCAGCCACCTGAAGGTAACAGCTTTCACTTCAGAGGCCAGGTTTTCTGTTTAATTTTCAGGTTTTCTGTTTAATTTTAGGAAACTTATCAATATGTGAGTATTATCCCCGCACGTTTTAAGAGCTTACACCCTAAGTTTTGTACACTCGCCTTTAAATGTCTCAGATAGACAATAGAAATTTATCTAAGGTTAATTGACCAGAGGTATTGGTTGTACGCATCACCTGTAAAACTATTGCGCTGTGAAAAAACTTTTCAATTTTCTCAGATACTCATAACAATACCTACGATTTTCGATATTTTCGGCAGATACAGTTAGTATTATACCACAGCATCCCTATGTTTAACACACTGTGTAAAATAACCAATATTTAATTATATAAGGATAGATTATGTTAAAATTTATCATGTAGGGATGCGTGTAATTAAAAGAGAAAAATGGGGGGATAGTATGATAAAGGTTTATACAGATGGGAGCTATAAACATGGACTTGTTGGATACGGTTACATGATATTCGACGGGGTCGAACTTGTAGCAAAAAGCGTCACGGTAAGACGTCCGCAGACTTCTCTTAAGAACGTTGAAGGTGAAATATTGGCTGTCTTAGCAGCCTTTAGGAAACTAAAAGAACTATACCTAAACCTACAAGGGGATACAGTTATAATCGCGTGTGATCTTGAGGAATGCAAGAGGATTTACCAAGGATTAAATGAAAAAGAGGAAAACGATCACGTCAGTGATGAAGAAAGAAATTTCTTTTCTAAATGTAGAGAATCAGCAAAAGAAATAGTTAGCTCCTTGAATTGCAGAGTATCATTCGAGACTGTAAAAGGACACGAACATCCAACTCACAACCAACTTGATTCTGCTATTTTTAAGATAATCAATAAACGAGCGGTAATTCAAAACAACTTTCAAGAATTAAGAAGTGCACCCAACAGTCAGAATAAATCCGATTTTGCATACATTCCATCGCATATTTTCTCCATACATGAATATGAATACCTAAAAGAAGTTTTTACTCTATTAAGAAATACCGATAATTGTTGGAGGGTTTGTGATATAGAAGCAGTGATTGCTGAATCCGGGATAAAATACGACAAGGCAAAATCACTTTTGGATAGACCTCTCGAAATTCTTTTGGATGATAGTGTCCGGTATGGGGTTTTGGAAAAGATAGATGACAAGTACAGAGCCAGTGATATAAAGGATTTCTTCTACAGAGAAATTAAAAATGTAACACCACAAACCGTTCACAACCCAAGCGATAATGAAAGGAAAAACAGCGTATACGTCCAAGGATATAAGAACTTTATTGTTAATATCCTATCGAAAAACCAAAAGGCACTCTCAGCAGAAGAGATAGAGCAAATCACGGTGGAGAAAAACCAAGTCTGGCAAAGCGAGAAAAGCAAAGAAAAACTAACGTTCGTCCAGTTGCTCGACGTATTAGTGAAAGAAGGCAGGATAAAGAAAATCTCGAAGAACGGCAAGAGTTACTACAGATTTAGTCAGAACTAAATCTTCTATACTTTCTTTGGACAAGTTCTGTTATTTCCCATTAAGATACGCTCTGTCTCGTTGAAAAGTCCTTGGTAAACTATATTATCCGTTATGGATTTGTAGCTCTTTATTTCTAACAAATTGTAAGATAAAACAGTATCATCCAGAATGCGGTAGAGAGTTTTTCTAATGTTAGGTCGCACTCTGTCAACGAATGCGTCAATACTGTCGCCACTATTAAACCCATGCTCAAGAAGGATCGGGTTATAGTTGTTTTTCTTTGCATCCTTTTTGATATCATCGAAAGCATCGAGGACGTAAATCCACTTTCCAAGATTATACGCCATATTCTTGAGAACAATCATGTTCATCTCATCAATGCCGTCTATATCTGATACAAGTAGTTGCAAAATCCTTCCAAAGACATCGGAAGCCCTTTCAACATTTCCAACTTTATTCTTTTCAAAATCTCTAAGCTCTTTTAATAAACCAACGAGCTGGTGTTCAAAATCGTTTGAATCATCTGCCCTATGAATCGATTTTGCAAGTAAGAGTTTTACAAAGTTCTTGTCGTCTTCGTAATCATCGATAAGTTTGTACTCCAAAAGTTTCAAGAATCTTGTTGCAGCAAAATCTATGTCATCACCAGAAAAGTATTTTACCCTTTTAAGAGTTTCAATGCAGAACTTTTTATTGTACCCGTACCTCTTCGCTTTCAAACCGGAAATCACAAGTGCCAAAAAAACTGCATCATATGTGAGAAAGAATTTTGAGATATATTTCATCTTTTGCATACTCGTACACACACCGCAGTAGAATCCTCTGAATTCGTCAAGTTCTCTTAGTTTCAATTCATACCTCAACGGTTTTACATATCCGAACATATGAACACTCCTCTTAGCTAACATCAAAGCTATTTTATCACTATTTTGTGATATACTCAAAAAATGAAAGTAACTGGATGCAAGGTGGTGCTTTGATGTCTGCGAAATCTGGAATGAAAAACATTGAACGAATAAGAATCATAACCATAAACGGTATGATAAGCGCCTTGTTATTTGTCCTATTGTATGTTGGGCATTTAACTCCAAGTGAATGGACGGTTCTGATATTGGTCTCATATGGTTGCTACATACCATACCTTTTTGCTGACACATTCTTCTCCGGATTGAGCACCGTTTTGGCTGTCAACATACTTGGCTATGTATTTATCCCAAGGCTAACGTATGTTATTACTTTCTCATTCATCTCTCTGTACATACCCGTTCGATGGCTTGTCAGAAATAAAAATCCGATACTTGGATGGTCAACAAGATATGCGTACTATAACTTTGCATTTTTCGTGTGGCTTAAAATCGAAAGCGCTCTGCTTGGAATAGATATTATAGTTGACACTTCAAAGTCGATAAATCGTTTGCTTGAAGTATTGTCGATAAACATTCAGATGAGTAATACTTTTGCACTGATTGCAGTAATTGTATTTGGAAATCTCTTTTTCACCGCGTATGAAATACTTTTTGAAAAGGTTATGAGATATACTCACAAGTGGATTAAAAGTATTGCAAAGAGAGAATAAAATTGCTCTAAACTATTACTTCCATTTTATGTGATAAAATACTCTTGTAGTCGATTTCCAAATATCAAAGGGGGATTATTATGCGCAGTGTTTTTGAAATATTGAATATACCAGAGGACACTCCAAAACAAGAAGTTGAAAAAATGTATAAGGAAACTCTCGAAAAATATTCACCTGCAAAATACGAAAACCATCCGCTGAGAAATGTCGCTCAGCAAAGGTATGATGAACTTATACGTGCTTACGAGGAATACTCTAAATCGAATAAATCGGAAACTAAAAGTTTTGAAAACGTTTCTCATATACCCCTTGGTTACAGGCCCGGATACGCCTATTACCGCAGAGGTGGATGCTGCTGTGATAACGATATATTAGAAGCCTTCTGCTGCATTTGGAGCGCAGACACTTGTTGTGAATGTATGGGCGGAGATTGTGTGAAGTGTATGTGAGTGCTTAAAATAAAAGAACAGACGGAGGCATTCCGCCTCCGTTTTTGCTATCTTTCTATTCACTTTAGAAAAGTGGCTCAAACCCCTGCTGGTTCCAGTATGTCTTCCTTGCCTCGTCGTAAGCTTCAAGCAGTACTTTCTTGTGCCCTTCTTCCCATATTGCTAAGATATTCAGTATCTTCTTCATCTCTTCGTCTGCTACTTTCTCAGCGCTTTGGCGGTAGAATTTTTCAAAATCTTCTTCAATAAGGTACGCCATTCTCAGTATCGCTAAGTCGTTCGCCATTTCATCGAGCGTGCCTGTAACAGTTTCGCTTTTTTCCCTTTCTTCGAAGAAGTCACTCTTTGCCATCGCCACTTCCGTGTCTTCGATTGTTATTTCTATATTGTTCTGCGCTTTTTTCATAAGTCCTTCAATAAAGTGCACGTGATCATTTTCCATATTAGCAAGGCCTTCTAAGATATCTTTGATGTCTTTGCTTGAAACCTTTTTTGCCTTCTCTTTGTAGAATTCCCTGCCTTCAATTTCTCTCATTAAAGCAAACCTCAGAATACCGATTATTTTTTCCATGCTCTCACCCCCTCGGAAGTTGTGAAGTCTTGGAAATGGTTATTCTATTCCAAGTATATCATACATCCGCTGGATATATTCCCTTATTTCATACTCAGAAAAATTTCTTGCAAACCTTTTCAGCTCGTTCCCTTCTTCGTCTTGGAAGAGTATCGTCGGTACTGTGAAGACCATGTTTTGACCTGCAACGTCTGGGTTTTGTATTACATCTATAACCTCAAGCGGTAGGTTGTAATCCTGAGCAATTCTTTCCATCTTCGGTAAGAACGCGACACACACTCCACATTTGTCGTTTTTAAAATACAAAGCTCTTATCTTTGCCATCTTTACTCTCCTTTCTTCTTTTCTTCGTTGTTTTTATTGAAAAATCCATTTTGGTACATAAAATCAAACACTTTGCGAGCTATCGGTGCAGCGTAATGTCCCCCGCTTTCTCCGTTTTCTATAAGTACTAAGACAGAATATTCTGGGTTTCTCGACGGTGCAAAGCCTATAAACCATGCGTGAGGTGATCCACTGTGTGTCTGAGCAGTACCTGTTTTCCCAGCAACTACAATGGGAAAGCCTTTGAAAGATGATGCAGCTGTTCCACCGTTTGCAGCGCTGCCTTGTACCGTTGTCACTTGCTCAAGACCATCAATTATGATATCCCATTGTCCTTCGCTTATCTTTAGCTCGACTTGTTTAGTTTGAATTTCCTCGTTTAGTGCTAACCTTGGTGCAACGTACAAACCTTTGTTTGCTATTGTGTTGTACAAAAAGAGCATCTGTATGGGCGTAACGGACAGAAAACCTTGCCCGATTCCGTAAAGTATTGTATCTCCCGGGTACCATTTTTCATTGAGCGCTTCTTCTTTCCACTGCGGGGTAGGTAAGGTTCCGGCAACTTCTCCTGGTATCTTTATTCCTGTTTTTTGATCAAAGTAGAAAGCCTTAGCTACCTCAACAATCTTGTCTACCCCAACGTCAAGCGCAGCGTTGTAGAAATAGACGTTGCACGATACTCTCAATGCTTTTTTCAGGTCGACTAAACCATGCCCAGGCAAGTGCCAGTCTTTGTATTTTCCGGTTATCCGTCCTTTCGAGTCTCTATAATAGTATATTCCTCCGCAGTTAACACTGCCGATATCTCCGTACAAAAGCTCAGCTATTGCCGTTATGACTTTGAATGTTGATCCTGGAGGATAGACACTGGAAATCGCCCTGTTTAAGAGAGGGTTAAGGGGATCGTTTAGCAGTTTATCCCAAGTAACTGGATCAAGATTATTTAAATCAACCTCAGGAGCTGGATACGACACCATTGCAAGTATGTCCCCTGTTTTTACTTTTGATACGATTATAACCGATGGTGATGCAAGTTGCGTGAGTAAATCGTATGTATATTTCTGAAGCTGGAAATTTATGGTAGTTTCTAAATCGAGTCCGTTTTCACCTATTCCCTCTATTACTCCTTGTTCAAAACCCCCGCCCGGTGATTTTATACCGTACGAAACTGATAGTCTTCCTTTTAAGACTTCATTATATGTGTATTCCAATCCCGACATTCCTTCACCGTCTTTGTTGACGCTTCCAACCAAGTGGTACAAAAATCCATATGACTTTCGTACTTCTTTTAGAACAATATTGTACCCAAGGCTTTGAAGCAGAAAAGCTTGTTCCCACGTTATCTCAACGTTGCCTGTGTTCTTCAAAATTGCAAGTTGGTTATCGTCTATGTATTTTCTAAGAGCCTTTTCATCGTCCGCTGTGTAGGATTTCACACTCAGTGTTGGTACTCTTTCACTCCAAGCAAGCTTAGTACCATCGGATGAATAGATCGTACCTCTCAATCCTTTTGTGTATGTGCTTCTTCCCATTAGTTCATTGAAGAATGTTTTGTGTTTGGATTGGTCAATAACCTGAACTTTTATCAATCCGTAGATTACATAAACAAACATGAGGGCAAATAGTATAAAAGGTATGTATGCTCGCACACTTGAAGTTCTATTGGACACTTTTATTCACGCTCCGGTTGATTTTCTGTTTCCTTTTCCAATTTACTGTTATACATCTCTATTATTTCACTCACAACTTTTTCCTCATCGATGTTTGGATTGTCAAGCTTCATGGCAAAAAGTTTTTCAAGAATCTCGTTGATCTGCGGCCCAGATTTTAGACTGTACTTTCCCATCAAGTATTTACCGGTTACTGTCTGAAGTTTTGTTGACGAGATTGTATCTATGTACTGGAGTAGATAACTTTGTCCTTCGTCTGTCAGATAAGCTGATAGGTGGAGGTAAACATAAGGATTTGCTTTTCCAAGAACTTTGTATATATCAGAAAAATTTAATCTCAGTTCTATCATTTCTTTCAAAGGTAGCATTATGTTCTCAGTGAACTTAATGCTCTCTATAAACTTTTTTGGATACCCGTACCTTGCTCTCACGGTTTCGAGAGTTTGTTTGTCATAGTATTCTAATAGTATTGTCGAGATGGCATAAAAATCACTGACTGATTGGTATCTTTCTTTTATTTTTGGCAAGAATTTGAAGAGTCTTGCAAGTTTTTCATCCATTGTTTGTGTGTAATAAGTTTTCGGAAAGATGTGTTTTATCATGTTCAAATTTGTCATTCTTCTTATAGCTTTCATCGGGTTGTCTTCCTCGAGAATTTTCTCTATCTCCTGCCTTATCCTTGCGCCTGTTACTCTTTCTAAATATCCTCCTTCGAGGTTTTGTTTCAAAACCTCGAGCGTGTGTTCTTCCATTTTGAAGTTGTATCGCATTTCGAATCTTACACCGCGTATCATACGCGTCGGATCCTCGATGAAACTCAAGTTATGTAAGATTCTTATGATTCCCTGCTCAAGGTCCTTCTGACAGTTGAAGAAATCGTATAACATGCCATATTCAGAAGGATTGAGTTTTATGGCCATCGCGTTGATTGTAAAATCTCTTCTGTAAAGGTCTTTTTTTATCGTGCTTATGTCAACTTGTGGAAGCTCAGCTGGTTTTTCATAGTATTCCGTTCTTGCGGTCGCAACGTCTATTTTGAATCCGTCCCTGAATATTACAGATGCCGTGTAGAATTTTTCGTACGGCACAACTATCGCATCAAATTGTTGGCCTATGTATTTTGCAAATTCTATACCGTTTCCCTCAACTACTATATCAACATCGTAGTTCTCTATATCAAGCAACAAATCCCTTACAAATCCACCGACAACGTAGACCGACATCTTCAATTCATTGCCATAAGCTCCAAGCAGTCTGAGAAGATTAACCAGTCTACGAGGTAGTCGTTTGTTCATCAAGTCTTTTATGTTGACAAATGATGGATTGGTTTCTGCCTCACGAATAATTGTTTGGCTGTGTGTTGCTCTAATAATGTCAGACCTTGTAACGATACCGACAAGTATGTTATTTTCGTCAAGTATTGGTATTCGACCAACATCGTTTTCAATCATGAGTTTCTTTAGAGTATTTACCGGAGTTTCGGTCTTTGCTGTGATTAGTTTCGAGCTCATTATTGATTTAATAGGTCTTTTCCCAAGTCCATGGTTTATGGCTTTCTCTACTGTTTTCTTAGTTACTATGCCTACAAGCTTGTTCTCTTCCACTACAGGTATCCCACTGTGACCAGTGACTTCCATTATCCTGTTAACTTGTTCTATCGTTTCTGAGGCCAGAGCAGTTCGAACAGGCGATGACATTATGTCTTTTGCTTTTAAACCGGAAGATATGTACTTTGGAATTGTATTCAGTATCTTGTAAATCACTTCCTCAACAGAGGCCATCGATACACTTGCTGACGCTGCCTGTCTGTGACCTCCACCGCCAAACTCGGCCATTAAACCCCTTATATCTACATCTTGAGATTTTGTTCTTCCAACAATGAAAATTTTCTTACCCATTCTCACGACAACGATAAGCGTTTCTGGCTCTTGGGCGTACCAATATTTCGAAACAACGGCTGACAGACTCCCAATAAATTTCTCCGTCTCATCGTGAGCAATAGTTACGTTGTGGTTCTCTATATTATACGTCTTGCTGTTCTGCAAAAGGTTATGCAGTAAAGTTTTCTGGTCAATTGTAAGGTCAAAGCGTATATATTCTGAAATTGTTTCAAGTGAAAGCCCCTGCGAGTAGATGTAGTGAATTGCCTCAAAATCTTCAAGTGTCGTGCTTGAAAATAGGAAACTTCCAGTGTCTTCATATATCGCTATACCCAAGAGCGTTGCTTCTTCTTTTGTTAGTTTTATTCCTCGTTCTTTAAGCATTTTTACAACAATTGTTGTGGCAGCGCCAGTTTGCCTGATGATCTTGTTAAAAGTGTATTCTTCAATTACTTCGTCGCGTATATCAGGATGGTGGTCGATCACTGTAATTTTAGCTTTCTTGCTTAGTTTCTGTTTTATTTCATCGCCAATTCTTTCAAGCCCTGGAGTATCGACTATTATAAGCTCTTCTATTTTCTCGTTTATTTTTTTCAGTTGTTCGGAAGTGATGTACAGGAAGTTATCCTCGTAGATGCGCAGATATTCTTTGAGGTTCTGGAGCGGAACGCCTGAGACAACGATTTCAAAGTCCGGATATAGCTTTTTAATCCCTATGCATGATGCGAAGCCATCAAAATCTGGATTAATGTGAGTTGTAATAACTTTCACCTAATCACTTCCCGCTTTTTGAGTTTGTTAACAGAACCAGTTACAATTTCCAGTTCCCCATGGCTGTCTATCTTCGCAATCGCATAGAATATCTCTAAGTATCGCTGAAAGATGCCTTTTGGCTTCCTTTCAACAACTGGTTTCCAAGAACCGCAGTTCAAATAGAATTTAAGTTCATTGCGGACTTTCAGTATTTCAAACCCTGGATGGTGATTGTGTCCCATCACAATTCCATTCAGATTCTTGAGGTTTATAAGTTCTCTATGACCATTTTCTAAGTATCCCTGGAGAGATTTAGAAAAGGATTTTGGGTTTTCAAAGATTCTGATGGAAGCCCTTTTCAAATAGTCTGTCTTCCGAACTTTTCGGAGTTTCATCACCGTTCGGACTAATATCTCTCCGAGTTTTATTCCGCCGAGTTTGTTCAAAAACAGTATAGAAAGCTTACTCATTAATGGATAGTTCTTTTTCATCCAGTATTTTGCTTCGTCTTCCCTCATCATTTTGATAAAGTTATCTATCCAAAGGTTTAATAAGTTTACACTTGTTTCGTACACGTCAGATATTTTTTCAAGCCAATGGAAAACATCAAGAGTGGGCCTGATATTATCATAATCGCTTAAAATTTCTTCGGGTAAGAATTCTTTAAGTGTGCTGTCGAAATTTATCATCATGTACCTTGCTATGAAGTCACCAAGCGGAGGTATTACTTCTCCATTTACTTCCGAAAATCTGTTTACTGCATCGTACTGATTTCCGTGAACCGCTAAGATCCCCGTTTCTTCATCATAATAGTAGGGAACGATATTGATGTTTCGAAATCTATTCTTCAGAAATTCTTGGATCTTTTTATTTTTCAGTATATAGTAATCGTGATTCCCAATAACATAGTGCACCTTTCCGCTAAATTTTGAAAGCGAATCGAAAACCTTCGGATGTGCTTTTTCAATACTTTCGATCACACGTTCATCCAAAGAGTTTACAAGTTCCCAGAATGGTTTCAATCCGTTTTTGTGCACTTCTTGTGTTTCGAGAATTTCAAATCCATCCCCAACAATAACAAGCTCTGGGTTTTCAAATCGACCCCAGTCTTCAATAAGTGATTCAAAAAGTTCATCCTGATTGAAATCGTCTTTTCCGGTCCCGTCACCCACGTGCAAATCGCTTATAAATATTATGTTCCTCACTTGCTTCCCCCTGAAATTCAGTATTCGAAAATTTTTTCCGGATGCACAAAAAGGATTCTTGTGCCTGGGATATTTACTTTTCTCAATGTTCTTTCAAGTGATCTGACGTATCTCGAGGATATATGATAAAGTATGAGCGTTTGTACGTTGGCTTCTTTTACCAGCTCTATAACTTCATCGAGTGAAGCATGGTTGTTGAATTTCCTATCTTCTTTTTTTAGGAATGTACACTCATGAAACAGTATCTCCGTATCGATTATGTCTTCTTTCTTCAACAGCACTGTGTCTCCTGATATTGTGAGCACCTTTTTTTCATAAGTTTCTGTTATTTCATCACTTCCTATTGATTTTACGAGTCTTGTTATTTCTTCTTTCGGTAAACTCCTGTATTCTTCCTTCAAGCGCCTCCGAACTTCTATCAGGTGATATCCGTAAGCTGTTTCACTATAAGTGTGGACTACACTGAAAGGTTTTATGTATCTAGTAGTGGAGCTCTGTTCTCTGATTGGTATTCTTTCATTCTGTTTAACAGGAACAAATTCAAGTTTGAATCTCAACTCATTATTCGCCCTTTTGAGAAAATCGGCGTAGAGTTCTATTCCACGGTTGCCGGCTGGGTAATATACTGTCAACGGCTTTTCTCTGTCTCCCATCGCGTTGTTTCTGGTGTTTATTATCGACCACAGGCCGGCTATATGGTCTACGTGTCCGTGTGTCAAGAAAACATTTCTAACAGCATATATTTTGTTGCTTAACATCGTGGAAACACCTTCGCCAGAGTCAAAGAGTAATCTTTCCGGTGAGTAATATATCCATGTCGAGTAAAGTGCCTTGGAGAATGCGATGATATTCAAAATTTCCACTCCTTTGTGACGCTTTTTTGCTCTTCAAATTACTCTTTTTCAACCTCAACTTTCACCTTTCCAGAAACACCTGCTGGAAGTTTAACAGTTATGTCGTACAGTCCAAGGCTCTTTATAGGCGAATCGAGGACTACCCATTTCCTGTCAAATTCCTTTCCAATGACTTTCGTAATCTCTTCAGCGATATTTGCATTCGTGAGCGAACCGAAGAGTTTTCCACCTTCACCGGCTTTGGCTTTGATTTTGAAAACGTGCTTGTGCAATTCAGAAAGAAGAGCTTCACTTTCTTTTTTCTGTTCTTCGAATTTCCTTTGCTCTTCTTGCTTTTGTCTTTCGAGTTCTTTAAGCACTTCTGGTGTTGCTTCCTTCGCAAGGCCTTTTGGCATTAGGAAGTTTCTTGCATAACCATCTGACACATTTACAACTTGTCCCTTCCTGCCAAGTTTTGGAACATCTTGAAGCAATACTACTTTCATGCTAATACCTCCTTAATCCTATTCTTTCCTATTCACAACGAGATATCTATCTTTGCCCGCAAGATCTTTTATTATCTTCCCACCTGTGAGTTCTCTTAGAGCGTTTCCCTGGTCATGACCTATCTCCATCAAGACTATTTTACCGTCAATCTTGTACTTTTTAAAGAACTCTTTGTAAAAGTCGAGTCCTTCTGGACCTGCAAAGAGGGCTTCGGGCGGTTCGTAAGAAAGTTCTTTTTGAAGTTTCACATCGCTTCTAACGTACGGTGGATTGCTGACAACCATTTCTATATTATCCCATATTTCTACAAACGGATCTGCAAAGGCACCGAGCCGGAAATCACATTTAATACCATATCTGTCAGCGTTTTTCCGAGCAACTTCTAATGCCTTTTTGCTTACGTCTGTTCCATAAATGAATACACCCGTTTCAAGTGCTAATGTGACCGCTATAATTCCACTGCCCAACCCAATGTCAATCAGGTTCTTCAGATTGTATTCTTTTATGTACTTAATTGCCAATTCCACGAGCCCTTCCGTTTCCCACCTTGGTATCAGCACACCTTCTGATATGTAGAATGTTCTACCGTAGAATTCTACTTCGCCCAAGATATATTGAAGTGGGTAGCCTGATAGCCTTTTGTCTAGGAGCTTTAGCACCTCATCAGGACATTCCATATCATCGTGCGCAAGTATGTACTCCTTACTTTTTCTCAAGTATTTTGCTATCAAAATAAGAGCCTCCCGCTCGGGAAGCCCTTTTCTTTTGTAAACAGCGATAACCTCTGAGATCTTCATGCTCAATTTCGTTCCCGGATGAGTCTGTTAAATTCCAAGCTGTTTTCTTACAACTGGGTCTATCCTATCAGGTGTCCACGGTGGATCGAATGTAAGCTCAACCTCGACGTTGTTTACGCCTTCAACAGTCCTTACTTTCATTTCGGCATCGCCCATAATCCCTCCTGCCAACGGACACATGGGCGTTGTCATTGTCATAGTTATCTTCACATTGTTCTGGTCATCTATGTTTATATCGTAAACAAGCCCGAGCGTCACAACATCAAGACCTATTTCCCAGTCGATGACTTCTTTTAGCTTGTTCCAAACCGCCGTTCTGAGTTCTTCCTTTGTCATCTTATTTCTCTCCTTCCTCTTCTTTAGAAAGTTCCTCTATCTTTCCAGCTATTTCGTACGCAACGTTCGAGATGTATTCTTCATCCGGTCCCTGTACGAATACCCTTGCAAGAGGTTCAGTACCGGATGGTCTAACGACGATGTCTGTATCTTCGCGTTTGTATTTTTCAACAAGCTCGCGAATCTCTGGCTTCTCAACAATGAGCTTGTTCTTGCACTTAACGTTTATCATTATCTGTGGATAATCTGGTATGCTCTCTGAGAGTTCTGAGAGCGGTTTATCAGCACGCACCATTGTTCTCAGTACCTCAAGTGCTGTAATCAATCCATCTCCGGTCGTGGATTTATCAAGATATATAATATGTCCGCTTCTTTCTCCGCCTATAACAGCTCCGACTTCCTGCATCTTTTCTAAAACATACCTATCTCCAACCTTGGCTCTGAGTAGATTTATTCCTCGCTCTTTCAAAAATACTTCCAACCCTTTGTTCGACAAAACAGTCCCGACGACTGTGTCGTTTTTAAGTCTGCCCTCTTCTTTCATTAGCAATGCAGAAATTCCCATTATCCTGTCTCCGTGAACCTCGTTCTTTTTCTCATCAAGTAGGATGCATCTATCAGCATCTCCATCGTGGAGGATAGCAAGGTTGTGGTTCGTCATCTTCTCTCTTGCAGCGTTTGGTTCTGTAGAACCACAATTGACATTGATGTTGTATCCATCGGGTGAGTTGTTGATTACATCAACTTTGGCTCCCAATTTTTTCAAGGCGTACGGCGTTGTCTCATACGCAGCACCGTTTCCTGCATCAACCAATATCTTCATGCCACTCAAATCCAAGTCTGCGAATTGCTCAAGCACGTAGTTTGTGTATTCTTCGAAAGCGAGTTTGTAGTCTATCACACAGCCAATTTCGTTGTAGTTTGCGTAGTGCAGTTCTTTCATACGCTTTTCAAGATTCTCTTCTACCTCGTCTGGCAGTTTGAACCCTCTTGATATAACCTTTAATCCATTGAATTCTGGTGGATTGTGCGACGCAGAAATCATTATTCCAACTGCATCTTCCAATTTTGTAATAATAGCTAATGCCGGTGTTGGAAGAACGCCACATCTGTAAACTGTTGCTCCCGCCGATGTTGCACCTGCAATTAACGCCGCTTCAAGCATATCTCCACTTGCTCTTGTATCCTTTGCTATAAAGACCCTGTTGCTTATGTACTTTCCAACAGCATTTCCAAGTCTAAACGCAATCTCAGCGGTCAATTCTTCGTTTACAACGCCTCTTATACCGTCCGTCCCAAAAAGCCGCATATTTATACCCTCCTAAGTTTGTTAATTTCTTACGATCTGCGTTACTCAATATTAGCGACTACCAGTTTCTCGCGGAACAAGTGATCTTATCCATTCAACAAATGCTGGGTAATTTCGAGTTTGCACAAAAACTCTGCCCGGACCTCTAAAATCGCAAACTAAACCCTCTCCCCCGAAGAGCGTTGATTTAAAACCGCCAAAGGTTCGTACATTCCAATTAACACTTCCATCGAACGCAACGACATGACCAGTATCTATCGTAATGCTATCACCCGGTCCAAGCTCTAACATCTTTATGCCACCAAAAGAAGATATTGCAACCTGTCCATAGCCTTCCAGTTTTAACAAGAATATCCCTTCACCGGAGAAGAATGATTTAAAACCGCCAAACGAGACGTCCATGTCAATTTGAGGGTCACTTGCTAAGAATGATGTCGACTGAACGAAAAGTGTGCCATTTGTTTGAACAATTTCAATATCCCCCGGTAGTTCCGGTGCAATGCCAATCTCACTATCTCCGCGCGAGATGTACGTGTTCATAAAGAAACTCTCTCCGCCGAGAAGAGTTCTTTTTAAAGCTTTCCAAACTCCACCGGTGGACGTCTGCACCTCTATTGGACCTCTCATGTATACCATCGCTCCAGGTTCTACCTTAATCTGCTCACCAGGTCCGAGAGAAACTTTTAACAATGCATAGCTACCCTTAAATTCAATGTTCCCGTTCACAGAGCTTCACCCACTTTCAAGATGTAGACACCGTCTTCTCCGTCGAACTCTTTCAAGCGCACCTTGATAATTTCAGAATCCTTAGCACTCGGAATGTTCTTACCAACAAAATCAGGTCTTATTGGGAATTCCCTATGTCCTCTATCGACAAGTACCGCGAGCTTTATAGACTTTGGCCTTCCGCGCGAAATAATACCATCCATCGCTGCCCTTATCGTCCTGCCTGTGAATAGAACGTCATCAACTAATACAACATGCTTGTCGGTGATATCAAAATCTATTTTACTCCTGTCACTATCCTTTGGAGTTCTTTTCTCATCATCACGAAAAGGAGAAACGTCTAACGCACCAACTGGAATCTCAACACCTTCTATCATCGATATATTCTTACCTATTCGCTGAGCCAAGTACCAACCTCTTGTAATAATACCTATAAGAACTAACTCTTGTGCTCCTTTGTTTTTTTCCAAAATCTCGTGCGATATTCTCATAAGTGACCTGCGGATATCGTCTTCTCCCAATATCTTAACCACCATACCACTTCCTTATTTCTAATATTTCTATGTTTCACAGTTTCACATATTAAATCCCACAGAAATTTTGACACCAAATGTTTTTGATAGCTCAGGGATATTATCTATTGTTTCAAAATTGTAATAGCCACTAATTTCAAAAAAGTAATTAGACATTGCAAATGTACCATTAAAATTGAGTGCGTTGCTGAGTTTCGCACTTCGCAAATCATAGAGCGGAGAATATGAAACCACTAAGGTTTTTAATGAGTCGAGGTTATTAAGAGACACTCCAAGGCCAAACCTTAGGACATCTGCGCCGAAACTTAGAATTTCAAAATTCATACCGAATACATTGAATACATAGTCGAAAATTACTTGAAATTTAGGTGCTAATCTCTCGCTCTTCTCGTTGTAAAACATTACATCATATGCTGAAAAACTCATATTTAACTTATCAAGAATCCTCATTAGTCCGCCAACGTCAATTACCAAAGCCTTTGCATCCGCTGGTAACACCCTAAGTTTGAAGTTAACGGAGTACAATTTAGAAACATCAATAAGTCTGTAGTTGATTGTACCCGTAGCGTAAGAAGAATCGGTCGTATAACCAAGTTCTCCAATGAGATTCCCTTCTCTTTGACGCCAGTAAAAGCCTGTGTTGTAATAAAAAGATTCATCCGTATCGAACGACAAAACAAGAGAATTTTTACCGCTCAGTATATAAACCGGATTCTGGTAAAAAGATGCGCTTATCGAGACTGACAGGAAAACAAAGAGTACACTAATTATTAGTGTTATCTTTTTTCTCATAGGCCTTTTTCACCCTTTCGCGGAACACCTCGAAAGTACCGTTCTCGATACTTTCACGCATCTTTTTTCCAAATTCCATCATGAAATGGACATCGTGTATTGTGAGCAATATCTGACCAAGCACTTCTTCCCTATCGAACAGATGTCTTAAATATCCTTTCGAAAAGTTTCTGCACGTATAACAGGTGCAGTTCTCATCTATCGGAGTCTTATCGTACTTGTACCTTGCTGAGCGTATGTTGAACTTACCATTCCACGTAACAGCCAATCCATGTCTTGCAACACGCGTTGGAAATACACTATCGAATATGTCTACACCGTTTGCCACCAAATCGACTAAAAGATCAGGAGAACCACCGCCCATGAAGTACCTCGGCTTATCATATGGCATTTTCGGAGCTGTGAATTCGACTATCTTCATTGTTACTTCACGAGGTTCGCCAACACTCAGGCCACCGATTGCAAATCCATCAAAATCGTACTGCGTGATATCACTCAAACTCTGTTCACGTAAATCTTCATAAATTGCACCTTGAATTATACCGAAGAGCGCCTGATGGGATATCCTCCTGAGATGTTCAAGACTGCGCTTTGCCCATTTAGTAGTCAATTTAACAGACTTCTTAGACTCCTCATACCCGTCTTTCGGGTCTGCACAATAGTCAAAAGCCATCACTATGTCTGAGCCAAGAGTTGCTTGAATTTCCATCGAAAGTTCGGGGGTTATAAAATGCTTGGAACCATCAAGCGGAGACATTATCCACACGCCATCGTCTGTGATTTTCTGACCTTTTTTCAGGCTGAAGACTTGAAACCCGCCGCTGTCTGTAAGTATCGGTCTATCCCAATTCATGAAGTTATGCAGCCCACCAAAATCTCTAATGACGTCTAAACCGGGTTTAAGATAAAGGTGGAAAGCATTCGAAAGAATTATCTGTACGTCGTTCTCTTTCAAAATATGCGGGGTTACAAGCTTTACATTAGCATTTGTACCGACAGGCATAAATGTCGGTGTTTCAACTACACCATGGGGAAGGTGCATCCTTCCCCTTCTTGCTTGCCCAACAGTTTTCAAAAGTTCAAATTTTAGTAAACCCATTTTCTTTTATCAGCTCCTGTATTCTTTCGTAGTAAACTTTTGCTTCTCCCATCACTTCATACATTTCGTCCATTATCTTCTTTTTAAAAGATTCATCGACCATAGATTTCAAGTTAATCATAACGTTGTATTCGCCTATTTTACATGCCGCTCTTGCAAGTTCGGCCGCACTGAACGCATCGGAAATAGCATTCTGATTACCCCATTTTGCAACAATCTCTGCATACTTCAAAACATCACGAGCACATTCAATCAATTCGAAAGGAGTTGCAACCGCCTCTTTAAGAGCGGATTGTATTTTCTCTTCCTTTGTCGGGTCTTCTTTCGGTAGTTTGTACGCTTCCATGACTTTATCAAATGCCTTAACATCCTCATTAGCAATCCTCAAGCTTCTTTCCAAAACAAGCTCCATGTTTTCCAATACTTCTTGCATCAAGGCTTCATAATTCTCATATTTTTTCTTGCCCAAAGTAAGATTAGCAACCATAGAATTTAAAGAAGCGCCAAGTGCTGCCACAACCGCACCAACTGCTCCACCGCCAGGCACTGGTGTCTTCTCTTTAACTTTATTACAAAGTTCCTCAACCGATAATTTTCTTATATCCATAAAACCCCCTCCTTGCGAATTTTCTAATCTAAAATAATCTGCCTAAAGAGAATCTACAAGAAAAAATCGTTCCTGAGTTTATTATATCACAAATTATACAATTGAAAAATAAAAAGTGTGTGGTAAAATATCTCCGGTGTCGTGCTAAGCGGGGGGCTGGTGGTCCCCTATACCCGAAACCCACCTTATGCGGGGCTGAATTCCCCGTCTGAGGCTCCCTGGGTTCGGCATCGGCACATCCGGTGACGTTGAAGGTTGGGTCCCACGCAACAACTACCTGCGAACCGGGTCAGGTCCGGAAGGAAGCAGCCCTAAGTAGGCAAGTGTGTGCCGTGGGAGTGCCCGGCTGGAGCCACGCAGGATGTGTGCGACCGGGTCTGGGCTCGTCGAAGCGGGGTGCACGGCACCCTTTTTTATTTTCTATAAATATTATAATTCGAGGGGAGCCGTAAGCCGGATTCTGTTTCGACAGGCATCTGTCTATGCGGTCTACCCGGGGGAGTAAGGGCGGGACACCCAACCCCCTGTTTGACCTTGCTCCGGATGTGGGTTGCCAAGCCAGTGCATTGCTGCACTGCTGGTGAGCTCTTACCTCACCTTTCCACCCTTGCCTTACTCAGCTTACACCTTTCAGGCGGTTTCCGTTTCTATGGCCCTATCCATGGCTCACGCCACCTGGCCGTTAGCCAGCATCCTTCCCACGGAGTCCGGACTTTCCTCAGGTCAGCCTCGTGTGACTGCCCGCGCCTGTCCGCTCCCCTCGAAACAATTTTAAAAAGTTTGCAATCTAGCAAAGTTCTTATACCATGTGATAATTATATGATATTTCTCAAACTTTTCAATAAATTCGTTCAATTTGTCCTTATTTTCAAAAAACACAGACACTAAAGTCGTTGATTCTATTTGAATCAATGGTATAATAATTTCAGAATTGTTCGTATTACGAATTATTAATGTGATATTTAGGAGTGATAAATTTGGCAAAAGTTGATGTGTTATCGCATAAAATTGAATATTCATTGTTTCACTTAGCTTGGCCGCTCGTTGTTTCAAACGCGCTTCAAACAATATATAACATCGTTGATTCTTATTTTCTCGGAAAACTTGGTCCTATCCAGTTTTCAGCTTCAACTATCACGTGGCCTGTGATATTTACTTTCATATCATTGGCAATGGGATTCTCTCAAGCAGGGATAGCAATTGTATCACAAAACTACGGCAGACGGGATTTGAATGCAGTGAAGAAATCGATGGGACAATTGTATTTGGTGACGATAGTCGCAGGGTTATTGTCTACAAGTATTGGTATAGCTCTCACCAAGCCAATAATTTACGGTATTGCAGGTCAAAAAAGTATTGAAGTAATACCATATGCAATTAGCTACTACATTGTTGATATGATAGGTCTTCCACTTGTCTTCGTCATAAACGCCACTACCTCGGCAATGCGTGCTGTTGGAGACTCGCAATTCGGCATGCGGGTGACACTTTATATGAATCTTGTCAATATGCTTTTTGATCCATTGTTGATATTCGGTATAGGGCCTTTCCCAAAACTCGGAGTTGCAGGTGCAGCTTGGGCGACAAATATCGGAAGGTTCATTGCGGCAGGAATAAGTATCTGGCATGTTTTTTCCAAAAGAGCACACATCAAAGTTGAAAAGAAAGACTTCAAGCCCGATTGGAAATTGATAAAACTTATACTTAAATTAGGTCTACCAAGCGCTCTTGGAATGTCTATAACGTCAGCGGGGTTTGCGGTGATAATGAAGTACGTTTCGATGTTTGGGCCAATAGTCATAAGCGCTTATGGTATCGGTAACAGAGTGACCAACCTAGTCTCAATGATTTCGTTTGGACTTGCAGGTGCAGTATCGGCAATGATTGGACAATTCGTTGGAGCTGGAAGATACACAGATGCTGAAGAGACCGTCAAACGGGCTTTTTGGTGGAACATCACAATAATCGGCGTGCTTTCTCTCCTCACATTCATATATGGAAAAGAGGTTACGAAATTCTTCATAAACGATCCGGGTGTAATTGGAATGGGCGACATTTTCTTTAAATATATATCTTTCTCCATGCCCATATTCACCGCTTATATGATTTACAATAACGCACTAATCGGTGCTGGAAAGACTATTCTAACAATGATAGGTGATATACTTAGATTGTGGGCGATAAGGATCCCCATAATAGCAGTGCTTTCAGTAACGTTGGGATTCAAAGGTATATTCATAGGCATGATCATCAGCAATCTGATTGTCTTTTTCGTGACTTATGCGTTTTTCAAATTTTCAAATTGGAAAAAGGCAGTCGTGTAGTGATCTTTTCAAGAAAGTTGAGGTGATTGCATGCAGTTTTCTCACGAAATAAACTATATCTTTTTGGACTATGATGGTACGATCATCGAAAACGCTGAAGAAGAATTTTTAAGGAACTACTTCAGTCTCCTGTCAAAGAAACTGGACAGCACTTTTGATGAGACACTAAGATTGGTTATGAGCTCAGTTCAAGATGCTGTCGCAAATCAAGATAGAATGAACCTTTTTGAAAAGTTTGGTGAAGCTATCTCTGCAAGAAGTGGAAAATCAAAAGAGTACTGGATTGATAAATTTTTAGAATTCTACAACACAGATTTCGACCAACTCAGGCAAATTACACAACCGAACAAAGAATTCGTCAATGTCGTTAACAAGACAAACAAGTCCCTCATTTTCGCATCCAACCCGCTCTTTCCAAGAATAGCAACGTACAAGCGAATACAATTTGCTGGTCTCAATCCAGAAATGTTTTACTACGTTGCCCACATGGAGAATAGCACTTATGCAAAGCCGAACCCCTTATTCTTTAAGGAGATAATCGAAAAGCTAAAACTTCACCCTGCTGAATGCGTTATGATAGGCGATTCTGACTTTGACAAGGCTTGTGAAAAGGTAGGAATAAAGTTCATTCACATTTCAGAAGAGGAAAAGTGGAGAGAAATATTCTAATTCTGGCAAATGAAAATCGGGGGTGTTTTAACACACCCCGACTTTAATCGCTTAGTGATAAAATCAGAAGAGCACAATAGCAAGATAATCTATTGCTGAAGAAACTATTAGGTGATACACTTCTCTTGGGATTTGAATGTTTAACTCATCGTACAACTCGTCCATTAATTCCATAACCTCAGCCTTTTTCTTTTCTCCATCACCGGGTCTTTCGACCAGCAACATGAAAAGTTTCAGAATGTCCCATACCCACTTCATGTCTTTTCACCACTGATACTAAATTATTCAATCAAATTTACAAGAATTTCCACATTCGTCTCTGTGATTCTCGCTTCGTCTGGTTCAGAATCTGATGGAACTACTCCAAGTTGCTTGAGCAACAGCATATCAGATTGTAGTTCTGAAGGATTTATCGTATCTACTGGTTCTGGGATGTTTATCCTGTAAGTTCTTGTTCTATTTCCATCTGGTTTTCTGTACATCAGTGTAAGTCTTTTCATATAATATCACCCACTTCTTCCGTTGTTACCGCTTGCGCACTTTCGCAAATGTACTTTGAGTATTTGTCAAGAATGTCTACAACTGTTTGAGCATTCTCTTGAGTAAAGGAATCATCTACGTTGATTGTCTGCCTTCTATAGACACGGTTGTTTAATTCATCATAGCCGACTATCCAACGCAAAACCAACCTCTTCATTCTTGCACCCCCACTTTGATTCTCTATGTTTCTTTGTTTCCTTTTTCCCTTGTTCCGCTTGCCTGCGCAGGCAAATAGATGTATCTCCCCGAGGACCTACTTTAACAAAAAATTAAAAATTAAGGGTTCGGAAGAATCCGAACCCTTTAACTTATCTCGTTAAGTGTTTCAATCTTTCTTTCGCCAAACTTTTACCGCATTATAGATAATCCATACCAAAAATCCGATTGCCACTATTGGAAGGAGCGCAATGAAGAAGAAATACACTATTGCCAAAAGTATTAAAAAGAGGATTATACCTATTACCCACACCAATAGCGGTGCAAGAAATGGCAAAAACGTTATCAGTACAAGCAACACCACTAAGATACCTATCAGGGTGAATATCCACATTGTTTCTGCACCTTCTCTCCAGTTTTTAATTATTTCAAGTTCAATAGCTTGTATTCAGGTAGTCCGTTTCTAAATGGTGGATATGGCTCACCTTTTATCAACGGCAATGCGTACTTGAAGAATTTATCAGTCACCGCATATTTATCAAAGAAGTCTTTTGGTAACATCTTCGTCTGCTCGGCTACCAAGTTCAGCGGGACAGATGAATATCTTATCTGATAAGGTTCATCATTTACGCGCTCCATCGTGACCATGACACCGTAATTGTCTTCGAGAGCGTATCTGACAGCCATCCTACCGCACATCTCTGCTTCCTCCACGTCTGTTGCGCTCGCTATATGCCTACCGCTTCTTTGCAAATAATCAGGAATCGCAACGTGTGTCTTTAAGCCGAGCTCTGACCTAACCATACCTGCGATGGTAAATCCAACGCCGCCAAGTTGCCTGTTACCAAAGCTATCCGTGAAGCCCATGTCAGAAACAAAGAAACCGTCGGGATATTTCAAACCTTCAGCTACTGCGATTGCACAATAGCCTTTTTGTGAAATTACTCGATCAACTGTCCCGAGAAACTCATCTTTGTTGAATGGTTGTTCAGGAAGTAATATCACGTCAGCACCTATTCCGTTAATCCATCCCAGTCCTGCTGATGCTGCCAGCCAACCTGCGTGTCTTCCCATGATTTCCATAACGAAAACCTGCGTGGAATCTACGTACATGCTCCTCAGATCAAACGCCGCTTCCATCATCGCTATGGCTATGTATTTTGCTGCCGACCCAAATCCTGGACAGTGGTCCGTGTGAGGCAGGTCGTTATCGATTGTCTTCGGTACACCAACAACTTTCAGCTCGTACCCACGCTTTTGTGCCTCCAATTGCAAACGCCAAGCGGTGTCCATAGAGTCGTTACCGCCGTTATAGAAGAAATATCTAATATCGTTTTTTCGGAAAATCTCGAATAATTTCTCTACATCAGCATCATTCTTCAATTTCTTTCGGCACGAGCCAAAAGCACCGGCCGGAGTGTATTTTAAGAACTCAATATCTAAATCATTGGCATCTAAGAACTTCTCCTTCAAAATACCTGTGACGCCGTTGATTCCGACGTATATCTCAAGACCATTCTTGCGAGCTTCATCAAGTACACCATATGCACTCGCATTGATAACACTTGTAACACCACCCGATTGTGCGTACAAAGCCTTCATAACAAGAACACCCCCATAATCTCCTGCAGTTTCTGAACAGAAATACTTATCATATTTTACCATAAAAAGAAAAAGAATAAACAAAAGCCCCGAGGATTTCCCCTCGGAGCTGATCTTGGTTTATATTCTACTAACTTTTATGCATGCACTTAGAAATCTAAAAATTCACGTAACCGCTAAGAGTTATGGTATTAGACATTATGTTAGAAATGTCTGGATTTTCGATTCTAAGGTTGATACCTTTTTCTTTGTTAAATAAACCGAGCAGCAGGTAAAACTTAGCTGGCGATTCGTATCCCGCTCCAATCTTGTAATTTTCAGCAATATACGTGACTTCTGCACTTATATCTAATGAAAAAATACCAAATGAACCTGACGCCTTTAAAGTCTCATTCCCAAGAGCCAAAGTTCCGACAACTCCAACCTTTTCACCATCGAAATCGGCTGAAAAACCGAACTGTTCTGCTTCCAAGCCGAAAGCAAAATAGTAGCTGTTGTCAAGGCTGTAAAGTCCAACTACTGAGATGTTCACTGGAGATTGCAAAGAAAATTCACCAACAGCTGAATAATCATCAGTATAATAATCTTTTGCACCGTAAACCTTCAAGCCGCCAAATTCAAGACCGGCTATAAACGGAAGTTTGTTGTTCTCGTGTCCCAAGCCAAGAACAAATTTGGTGTCTTTAAATAGATCATAAGAAAGAACTATTCCGGTATCTTTTCCTTCAACGGGTAGTGCCCATGCCTGTCTATAGTGAAAACTTACGAGCAGACCGTTATTCTTGAGTGTTAGCAATGCATTAGAGATCACCGCTCCCCCGTAGGTCAAAGAAATTGAAAAGTCTGGGTTGGGATTGAAAGAAAGCGTAAGCTTACTTGTCGCACCTGTGAAAACAAGATAGTTAGTTGAGTTTGTTTGGAACGAATAAGAGAATTCGTATTTTCCTTTCACGGGCAGTCCATCGGTCTGAGCCTCCGCTCCTTCTATTTTTAGAGTTCCATCTTTCTGCACGAGATTGAAAACACCGTTCTTGCCACCGTATCCATCTGGTTCGTACCCTGGTGCATACGGGTCTTCTTCCCAGACATCATTTCCGCCTATAACAAAAACGAACTTGTATTTGTGGATGCCAGGCTGGAGTGCAAGTGTCGTTACCCAGTAACCATCAATAAGCTGCATTTTCTGGCCTCTTGGATTCCATCCATTGAATGTTCCTGCAAGGTAGGCTTCCTGCGCGTTATCCTTCTTAGCAACGAACATAACCTTACCATCGACAATTGAGAGTCCCGGTTTTAAAACTTGATGTTTCGTCTGTTCTACTTTTGTTACTCTGGTCTCTGTTGTTTGTGGCTTCTCTGGTTTTTCGGCGCTTTCTGATACGGCACCCGCCGGTGCCCTGACAATTAATTTTCCACCTTCTCTTACAACCTCAAAGACACCGTTTTGACCACCGAAACCATCGTCTACAAAAGCAAACGCATTAGGATCAACAATCCAGTTTCCGTCAACAACAAACTTGTATTCATAAATACCAGGCTGGAGCTCAACAACAGCTTCCCACCAGCCATCTTCAATGAAATAGAGTGCCATATCGTCGGCTTTCCAATTATTGAATGAACCTGCGATGAAAGGTTGCTTTGCACCTTTGTTGTAGTATCTGATAATTACATAGCCATCGACATCTACAAATATAGTATCTTGTCGCTTTTCGTTGAGAATATATTTCTTACCAGTATCTTTACCTGCTGTAGAAGTACCACTCATTCCCAATATTTTCCCTTCTGGAGTAAGCGTGAACAACCCATTTTTGCCACCGAAACCATCGTCTGTATAAGCAGGAGCCTCGGGGTCTTCTTTCCAGGTTTTTCCGTCTATAACGTACTTATACTGGTACGTTCCCGGCTTCAATTCAACTTCATAAACCCATGTATCACCAACAAGTTTCATGGGCCAAGCGGTTGGACTCCAGTTGTTGAACGTCCCTGCAAGATAAACAACCTGTGCTTGTGCTTTAAATGTGAAGACAACTTTCCCGTCTCTGTACTCAACAGCTGCAAAGACGAGAGAAAACGCGAGTAAGATGACAACAATGATAAGGTTTCTCAACAGCCTCAAACTCCTCATTAATTAACACACCTCCCGATTTTTCTCATAATTATTGATTACCACCAGGTATTTATATTGATGTTTAGAACTGGTTTGAAAGGATTGTTCCCTGCAAAATCTCCATTTCCAACCTGAACTGAAACTTGGGCATTTTGGAATCCTGTCAGTTTCAGCTCACCAAAGAAGAAATCTTTTTCCTCGTAGTATCCGATTATCTTCTGGTATTTTGCAAATGTAGAGACGTTACCGAATGATTTGCCAAGCTCAATGTAGTACAATTCCCCTATTGTATTCACTGAGCCATGGATAGGTTTTCCAAAAGAGTATGATGCTTTACCAGAGAAATCCATCAAAGTAAAGGTGCTTCCAAAGGTAACTAAGAACTTACCCCACTCGGTCGGCATTAAGCCGGTAATACTTGAAAAATCTGTCTTTTTAAGGTTTATAAAAAACATTCCATAGCTTATGTCAACACCTGCTTCAGAATTGTTGAGTAAATCATCTAAAGTATTCTCAAAATCGAAGTTCGTGTTCAAATAAGCATTAAATGCAGGAGTGGTACCAAATTTGTACCACGCAGTGACAACGTTCTGATTGCTCACATATGTTGGGCTGAGAGCTAATCTTGAATCGGGCGCTCCGGCGAGGATGTACCTAACGCCCCAGTTGTAATTACCTTCAGCAACTGAGAAGAACAAAAAGCTATTCTTAGTTTCGAAATTTAGAACGTCTTGCTGGATTAATTCATAATTCAAATTAAGCCCTACTACCTTTTGATAGCCCGCAAAGGCTACATCAAATTTGTTGTTCCTTTTACCGAAAATGAGGTTGTGATTTTGAACGGCTGGTACTGGCAGTTCTAAATACATTACATCTCCACTTAAAAGAAGCTTGCCAATAGCTGAGTTTATATCTATCCCATCCCTACCCCCGTCTACTTTGTACAACACAACAGGGTCATTTGTGGTAATAAATCCAACATTCTTGTACAGATTAAGCTTTACATCGGCCAGCTTTAACGAAAGCTTTGCAGATTCTAGATTGCCGTCCTTCAAACTCACCGAAAGGTCAAAATCTCTACCAAAAGCAGTTGGATTCATCCTGAACTCTGTTGAAAGAGATGTTGTCAGTGCGCCAAAGCCGTTTGAAAAGTCAATACCAAGTGAGAAATTAGCAGAAAACGTCGACTGCAAAGCGAAGACACTTACTACTGAGAAGAATATACACAAAAGCAGTGCAAACTTCTTACTCATGACTTTGAAATTTCTCACGCCATCATCACCTCGCAAAATAGCAAGTCACTCTTCAATCTCTTTTAAATCTCATAGAAAATTATCTACATTATTTCTTCGTGTATTCAACTTTCAGCAATGAAAATTTCGGGTTATATGTGATTTTGATATCATAAGTGCCATTCTCTGGGAAAGTAACAGAACCATCCTGCCCCATACCGGCATCGTATTTTTTGCCATCAAAATTCAATTCCCAAGGTTTCCAATCATTATCGGTTCTCGAAAGCTTGAATTTGTACTCACTCTTGGTCACACTGAAGTTTGTTTTCTCGTATACGAAGACCTTGTTAGTATCGTCCCAGGTCATAACGCCCTGAGCTAACGTCCAGTTATTGAGTTCCCCGCCTATTGACCAAGTTTTTTGAATTGTTTTGAACTTTTCGCTATCCCCGACGCCCTTTGCTAGACCATTTTCCATTGTTGTTGGTGTTGCATATATCGTCAGTTTTGCATCAGAGCCAAGGTTTTCTTTCCAAACAGGAATTGCGGAAGAAACCTTCGTAACACCATCAGATTTATAAATAACCTTGTACCAACCAATAGAAAATTCACTCCCTGATCGGCTTGGGTTAAACGTAATGGACGCTACAGGCAGTTCGAACACATATGCATTTTCTGTGCTGCTGTAACTCATCCTATCACTTTCTGTTGGAACCCAGCCGTTCCATTCCCCAACGACGTATACACCATCTGGCAACTGCAAATTGAGAATCCTCATACAACTTGAAGCGGTTCCAAGAAGAAATAAAAATAGTACAAAAACCAAAACCATGTATATGATTCTCTTAGTATTTTTGTTTAGGTTTCTCAAAGAAGATCACCCCTTTTCAATAAACGGTATGCATTTACTATTAAAGAAGGGGCATAAGCCCCTTCTTGATTAAGAATGAAAATCACAAATTCCAGTTGTTATTTTATTACTTTGTTGGATTTGATATTGTCTTCTTTATAACGACCGGTGCTGTGTATCCACCATCACCAGTTTCAAACCCTTGATTTGGATAGAAATCTCCTGCCCATTGTTTTCCATTGTCGTCAACTCCACCAGTTAAAACGAAAACGGCTCTCAGAGACAACTTTGAAGCGTCTGTAACACCCAAGTTTGCGAGTGGAACTGCAATTTCAACTCTCTTACGACCGCCCGTTGTTTCGGTTGATGCTAATGTTACCGATACACCCGTTGCTTCGCTGCTTGTAAATCTCCAAGCATTGTAACCGTTAGCCCATGTTTCGATGACAAAATCAACGTCTCCTTTTTCAAATTTGTATTGTCTGCCCCACGGATGTTTCGACGTATCAGCTGCGCCTGTTACACCAGAAAGATCAACTATAACCATGAAGTTGTTGTAGCCTTCTTTCGTAAATTCTCCAGCAATATACAAGTTCGTAGCATCAAAGAGTATGCCAGCTTTGTGGATCTCGTTGTTTACTCCCCATTGTGAGTCCGTCGCACCGTCTGTGTAAACGTAACTTTCCCAATCCGACAAGTTCCCGTCAACTGTTACAGTCTTGAGCAATGGTGGTTTTTGCAGTAAATCACAACTTGCAATCATCAAGCCAACAAGAACAACCGTAAATACCCACAGTACCTTTTTCATACCTTCTTCCTCCCTCCTTGAGAATATGAAACTTTTCTCTTTTCGTAAAAATATGTACTGACATCAGCCGAAGAACTAAGAAAGTTGTATTGCCATAACCAAATAAGAATTTTAGCACTTTTATTACGAATTTAAAATCTTCTTGTGGAACAATTTCCATAGTCATGTTGTGACTGTACTTTCAGTTCTTGACAAACACGTATATTTGCCTTGGGTTGACTGTCCAATTTGTGTTCTGTCCCAGCGGCGCTTCATTCTTAGGACCAAATTCAAAGTTGGTATCATTGAAGAACGCATACCACACCCATTTGTACCCAGCCGGGACTGTAAAGGTATTTGACCACTGTGGGTCAAGGTTTATCAACACGAGGATTTCTTGTGAACCGTAAGTTCTTTTTATCGCTATCAAGTTTTTCCAATCTCTCTCAACCGTTATCGTCCCTTTAGAAAGTGCTGGATAAGTTTTCCTCAGGTTTATGAATTCCCTGAAGAAGTTCAAGATTGTGTAGCCATTCTCCTGCTCCTGCACAGAAACTCCATCGTTTGGTTCATCGTACATCGCACCATCCACATTTGCATTGCCAAAGGTTATGTTCTTTGCTTGATAAACCGATTTTGTCCAGTAGGTCTGACCTGTTCCTGATTGCGCTGTGTACCACTGCATCGGTTCTCTAACTGGCATGTCCCACGGGTCAGTTCTCCATTTCCAGCCCCTTAATCCTATTTCACAGCCATAGTAGATCGTTGGGATTCCTTTCAAAGATAGCAAAACAGCATTTGTTAGTAAATATTGCTTAGTGCCGTTAGTAACATTTCCTGAGTATTTTTGATCAATTAGAACAGATATCCACCTGTCAAGGTCGTGGTTATCTATGAACGGGAAGTGGTATGATGCTAGGTAGTACGTATTTGAATTAACCCAGCTTATTGCGTTTTGGAGTAGGTTGTCTTGTCCTTCGTAGTTTGACCTTATGTTGTACATAAATGTGAAGTTGAACACTGGCAGTGGTGCGAACTGTGACAAAACAGATGGATTGCCATCGAAGACTTCACCCACAAGTATTACGTCGTTTCCATACTTGGTTCTGATATAACTTTCTATCTGCCTCGCTACTTGAGCGGATTGGGTAATTCCATCATCCCAGTCCCACCCCATGTAGTGCTTTGGAGCGTCGAGCCTGAATCCATCAACACCTACAAGATACCAGAAATCGATTATCTTTTTAACTTCTTCCATAACTGCCAGGTTGCTGAAATTCAAATCTGGCATTGACAGGTCGAACAAGCCAAAGTACCAGACCTTCTGTCCTTTTGAGTTCATCTTCCAATGCCAGTGGGCATGCCCGCTTTTGTCCTCAAGTGTCATTATATAGTAGTTCCAGTATGGTGAGCTTGTTGTGTTCTCAACAGCATCTTTGAACCACGGATGCGTGTTTGCTGTGTGATTGACAACAAGGTCCATTACAACCCTTATTCCATTCTCATTCAATATCTTCAACATTTCTTTGAACTCTTCGAAAGTTCCATAGTCCGGCTCAACATCATAGTAATCTTCTACGTCGTATCCGTGATAAGACTTTGCCTTGTTAAACGGCAAAAACCAGATTGTATCGATACCCAATTCTTTGAAATATTCAACTTTCTGAGCTACCCCGCGAAAGTCCCCTATTCCATCTCCGTCTGAATCGTAGAAGGAACGTATGAGGAGCGAATACATCGTGTTCGAAGACGGTTCTGGAATTTCTGTCTTTTTCTTAAGCTGTAGTAACGCACATGAATGCGTCAATATTAAAATGATGGAAAGTGTTACAATAAGATACAAGAACTTTTTATTCACTCGCACTGTCACTCCTTTTTTCATCTCGTTACTATTATAAGACTTTCGAAAGCCGCTTAACTATAACAATTTTGTTTCCAAACAAAAAATAGAAATCCCCCGGTTTTCTTCTCCGGTGGATTCTTCATTTTACTTGTTATTATTTCAATTTCCCTTCCTGCACTGGATAACAAGCCACATAGTGTCCGGGAGAAACTTCTTTGAGTTCAGGATGCGGGTCTGTTTTGCACCTCTCTTCTTTGAATGGGCATCTGTCGTAGAATCTGCATATTGGGGGTGGGTCAATTGGTGCGCTGATGTTGCCTATGATGTTCGGTTCGTTCCTCTTGTACTCTGGATCAGGTACTGGAACTGCATCCATAAGCGCTCTTGTGTATGGGTGCATCGGGTTGTGGAGTAGTTCTTCTGTTTCTGCAAGTTCGACAATTTTTCCAAGGTACATAACTGCTATTCTGTTAACCATGTACCTTGCAACCGCCAAATCATGCGTAATGTACAAATAGCTCATTTTGTGCGTCTGTTGGAGTTCCATCATCAAGTCCATAACAGCAGTCCTGACTGAGACGTCCAACATCGATGTCGGTTCGTCTGCGACTATTAGTTTCGGGTTCAGAACGAGTGCCCTTGCGATAGCAACCCTCTGCCTCTGTCCACCTGATAATTCGTGCGGATATCTCCACAGGAAACTGTCAGGTGGGGTGAGTCCTACTTCCTGAAGCAAACTCGCTACTTTGTCTTCCCTTTCTTCGAGCGTACCAACGTTGTGTATGTTTAAAGGTTCTGCGATTATGTCAAATATCGTCATCCTCGGGTTTAGTGATTCGTACGGGTCTTGGAATATCATCTGTACCATGCCGTGGTATTCCATTCTTTCGTACTCTTCTATTGGTTTTCCAAGCACTTTGATGCTCCCGGCTGTCGGATTTTCAAGTCTGACAACCATTCTTCCAGTCGTAGTTTTTCCACAACCAGACTCCCCAACAAGACCTATAGACTCTCCTTCGAGTATTTCAAATGATACATCATCAACAGCATGTACAAAATGTTTTGCCCTCGAGAATAATGCTCTCTCTGCCGGGAAGTATTTTTTCAGATTCTTTATCTCAAGAAGTACATTTTTATTTTCTGAACGCATCTTTTCTCACCTCTTCTGTAAGCGGATGCCAGCATGATATGTAGTGTCCTTTTTCGACCTCTTGGTATGGTGGCTCCTCGTTTCTACATTTGTCTGTTGCCCATGGACATCTTGGCGCAAATCGGCACCCGGTAGGTGGATTCAATAAGTTAGGTGGCTCACCTGGAATCGTGAACAGTTTTTTCTTTTCTCCAACGTGGCTTGGGAATGCGTTCATGAGCAAGAATGTGTATGGGTGCATCGGACGTTTGAAAACGGTTGTCGAGTCAGCTTGTTCTACGAATTTTCCAGCGTACATGACAGCAATTTTGTCGCTGACTTCAGCGATAACGGCGATATCGTGCGAAATATAAATCATCGCCATGTTGAGCTCTTTTTGTATCTTTTTCATTTCTCTGAGTATTTTATCTTGCACTATAACGTCCAAAGCAGTTGTCGGCTCATCCGCTATTATGACCTTCGGGTCACATGAGAGAGATAGAGCGATGACTGCTCTCTGCTTCATACCGCCGCTGTACTGGTGAGGATACTGGTCCATCCTCTTTGGATCGAGTGTCACGAGTTCAAAGAGTTTAGCAACTTTTGAACGTGCTTCATCAATAGGAGTTTCTGGATAGTGGTTCAGTATCGCTTCAACAATTTGGTCGCTGATTCTGTAAACAGGGTTCAGCGAGTTCATAGCCGCTTGGAAGACCATCGAGATGCCTTTCCATCTGTAATGTCTCATCTGCTCTTCTTCTAGGCTAACAAGGTCAACCATCTTGCCATTATCGTTAAACCACACATGTCCACCCATGAATTTTGCATTCTCTGGAAGTATTCTCAGAAGAGTCATTGAAACCGATGTCTTACCGCAACCAGACTCTCCAACAATTCCGAGGCTCTCTCCGGCTTCCAGTTCAAAAGATATACCATCAACGGCTTTGACATAGCCCATTTTCGTTTTGTAATGCATCTTCAAATCTTCAACTTTTAGCACTGCCATGGTTATCACCTCTTCCTAAGTCTTGGGTTTACGATTTCTTCAAGTCCTCTTCCGAGGAAATAGAAAGCTGAACACAAGAGAGTAATTGCACCGCCAGCTGGTACCCACATCCACCAGTAAGCTCCTATGTTGCCTGACCCCAGGTATCCAGAACTCCAAACGGTGTTAATCATCAATCCCCAAGACATTCTGACTTTCATCAATCCGAAGAAGCTCAACACAGCTTCTGAAAAGACTGCGCCTGTGACGTTGAACATCATGTAGAGGAACGAAAGTGGCATTACGTTCGGGATTATGTGGTTGAATATTATGTATCCATGGCTACCACCAGAAACTCTTGCAGCATCTATGTATGGTTTTACCTTAATTGTTAATGCTTGTGCTTTCAAAACGAGTGTAATTCCACCAAAGCCACCAAGTAATCCAAGTATGAGAGCAAGTTTGAATAGATTCATTGTCATGAAACCAGAGAGAACTATCAAGAATGCGGTGGACGGGAAGAGCATCATTATATCGGCAATTCTCATGAATATTACATCAACAACCCCACCGTAGTATGCCGCAGCTGTTCCGATGATTGTACCGATGACAACTGTTATGAGTGCTGCAAGAACACCAAGAACAAATTCACTTGGTGTACTGACCATCAGTTGAACAAATATGTCCCTTCCAACTGGATCCGTACCGAGCCAGTGCCATCTGCTTGGTGGTAGCGGATGTCCAACTCCTATCTTGTTGGTAAGAGACAATGTGTTGAAGAGTTCCACGAGCTTTTTCTCAGCAAATTCCTTGCTCCAAGATGTCTTCTTACCACTAAGTTCTGATATCGTTTTGGTTGCAATTTCATCCCATTTGGAAGCATCGTTCAGGCTCATTTTGTGTTCGTCTACCATTCTTTGATATATATATTCATTTATGTCACCTTCGCCTATCAAGAAGCTTGCTGCTTCGATAGGTTCTTTGTTTTCGTATTTCTTGAGTTTATCCACGATGTCAATTCTTTTAAAATCATCAAGTTGGGAATTTTCGATATTTGCTGTAACTTTTGAAAGTTTGTTTGTGCCGCCAAAAGCATACGCCATCAAAGATGTAACAGGATCAGATAAAACCTTTATAACCTTACTTCCGAGCATTTCATACGCGTCAGGCACGTTCTCATCATTCAAGAGTTTAGACATCATAGTCCTTGCAATCGCTATCTTTTTGAAAATGTCGTTGAGTTCGTACACAAAACCCACGTGAACGGTATCTGAGTATTCTGCAATTTGGTTTTCAAGTTTTGCTCTCGTATTAACACCTATATCAACTGACACTTTCGCAAGTTGCATACCTGCGTATAGTTCAAGGAATTTCTCTACTTCTTCATATGATTGGTCTATTCCTATCGATTTCATTTCGTTCGTTATGTTCTCAATCTCTGTTTTTGCCTTTTTATAGGCTTGCTCGAATATATTCTTATCGTTTAAATTCGATAATTTTTTCTCAGCCATCTCTATAAGGTTTACAAACTTAGAATTCTTGAGCTGCTCCAAAATTTTTTCATCTTCTCTTGCTAAGACCAATAACTCTGGAATTAACCTCATCACAGCGCTGTTAACAAGGTCAGAAACGTCTACAATTTCGTTTTCAATGACTTCAGCAAGTTGCTGGTCTGATTGTACGTAAAGCTGTGCAGCCGTGTCCCCTCCAGCAATGCTCTTTGCTATTTCAATCACCTTTTGTTGAGCTTGTTTCAACTCATCTTCACTATATTGTCCAAAGAGAGCAGAATTAAATTCTTCTACAGCCTGATCATTGTCCCTATTGAGACTTCTGTACCACAGTTGTACTCTTGAAACTTCATCGCTATCTGCATAAGGAGATAGCGCTATCGCAAGTGTTTTGTGATCTATCTTTTGCAGGAGCTCCGAGAAATTTTGGAACGAGAATTTGTCTCTGTTACCAACATCTTTTGGTGAAGTAATGGAAGAGAATTTTATAAGTCCAGCGTTTATGAGTTCAGATAAACCATTTTGGAAGTAAAGTCTTTCCTTTGCGGGTATATAGCTGTCGGCAATAGTATCAAGAAAATGCCTCATACTGTCAGGTGCGTACGTTGTCATTATATCGTACTGCGCGTTTCTTGCTACATTTTCCATTGAAGTTTTAAATGCCTCACCTTTATCCATGAATGAATAGACCCATATCTGCGCTGTTGGTATTTCTATACCTTTTACGATGTTTTGAGTTGAAAGGTAATCTGTGATGTATTTACTCGATAGTATCCTTGAATCGAGCCCCGTTACTGGATCGTAAATGTTTGGGTCAAGGATATTTAGTACAATCGGAGAGAGTGCGCCGAATATACCGAATGCTATTATTGCCCAAAGACCGAACATTCCCATCTTGCTTTCTCTGAATAGAGCCCAATTCTTCTTGAAATTCTTTATGAATAGTTTAAACTTGATTTTTGCAATTGATTCGCGTGCTTGATTATTATTTATTTGAGCCATTATCCTCACCTCACTTAATATCTGATTCGTGGGTCTAAGAATGCATACAATATATCGGCAACCAAGTGGGCAAAGAGTACGAGAACACCTGTAAAGACAAGACAACCTATTGCAAGTGGTGTGTCTTGCGATGTGGTCGCTTCAAGTAAGGTAAGTCCCATACCTTTCCAAGAGAACATCGTTTCTGTAATGACACCACCACTTACAGTCGATGCAAGCCCGATGACAAAGCTCGTCATGAGAGGTAATAGTGCTGTCCTTGCTGCGTGCTTGTCTCTGATAACTTTGTCTGGTAAGCCTTTAGCTCGGGCTGTTGTTATGTAGTCTTCTTTAATAACTTCGAGCATCGTGTCTCTCATGACCAACATATCACCAGCAAAGTGCAGTGTAACAAGCGCTATGACTGGAAGTGCGAGATGGTAAACTATATCGAGAGCGTAGGTTCCCATTTTGTTAGTTGCCCAATACAGTATCGCCAGAACAATACCTAACGCGACAAAAGACCATATTGCTGTTTTCTTCGCCTTAATAGTTTTTAGTTTAGAAGCAACCGCAACACCAAGTATCCACATTACTAACAAGAAGAGTTCAGTCCACAAAAGCTTCAAGAATACGTCTTGAGCACTGAAAGGAGCATCAAACCATTTTGATGGGGTTATGAATCCAGAAAGCGGGAACCATTTTAATGTAACACCGAATAGCCATATTATTATGAGCATGTAAAACGGGGTGAATATTGTCCAGAATACTATACCTACAAACGTTGCAGCCTTGTCTACCAAACCACCTCGTTTCCATGCAATTCTTTTTCCAAGGTCAAACCCTAAAAGGAACGAAAGAACAGAACTTGCCAAGAACAAGAACAATGTTCGTGGTAATCTCTCTGCAATTATCTCTTCAACCTTTTTTGGATATTCGCTAAACGATATTCCCATTTCCAAGTTAAAGAAATTCTTCATGTGCTTATAGTACTTAACATACCACGGGTCATCTACTCCGAACATCTTTTTAATTCTCTCGTACATCTCTGGATTTCTCATGATTTTTGGATCCAAAAATTTAGTAGTATAGTCACCTGGCATGGCAAGGAAGATAAAGAAGACAAGTGTTACATATATAACAAGTAACAACACTATTTGTGCAACTCTGTTTCGAATGAACTTCGCCAATCCCGGTAAGTCAAATGCATAAAAATAGACGATTGGTGCGATTATAAAATTAAATCTTGGGCTGAAAAGGTAAAGGTATTTAATGTTGAAAAGTGCACCATAGTACAATAAAATACTGATTGCTAAGAAAATATAATTTTTCGGCTTTTTACCCTTCCATAGCGAAAAGTAAACACCTACTGCAGGGATAAGAACAGCGAATATAAACAACTCCAGACCGCTCATCTTCACCTCTCCTTTTTGTCTATTATCTTTTAAAGAGTCGTTAGAGGACGTTTGTTATCCTTTCATTTAATAGTCCCCCCTGAACGGGGGGACAGTAACGTATTCAATTTCGCTTTTAAAAATTTCAAACTATATGACGATTATTGAACTTTTCTTACTCCTTCTGGGAATCCATAATAACCTTGTATACCATCAAGCATGTTGTCGAATGGGAATTTGATCGATGTTCTGTATGCTTCGATCATTGGATTCGTGAAGAGGATTATGTATGGAAGATCTTCAGCAAGCAATCTCTGCGCTTCGAATATTGCTTTTCTTGCCTGTTCAAATGTGTCAGCGTATTCAAATTCTTCGACAAGTGCGTCGAATTCTGGGTTGTTGTAACCAGGTGTGTTGAAGCCTTCTGGTGCCATTTCTGAGCTATGCCAGAATGATTTGAAGTATGTTGGAACTCTTCCGATACCCCAACCAAGCATGTACATATCAAAGTCAACATCATCAAATGCTTTTGTGACGATTTCGTTGAAGTCTGTGAGTTTTAGGTTAAGAGGAATACCGATGTTTTTTGCCCACTGTTCGATGTACATAGCTGTCTGTGCTCTCATTGGGTCGTAGTCCATACCAGGTGACATAAGTGTGACTGTTGGTACTGCCTTTCCATCTGGACCTTTCAAGCCTTTACCAGGCGTTTTAATTGGGTTCTTCGTATCTTTTGGATCTATAACTGGTTCTGTATCCCATTTGAACCCTGCTTTCTTGAGCAAGCTGACTGCAAGTTGATATCTTTCACCCATGCTCAAGCCTTCACCAATCGTCTTCACGGCTGAGTTGTACCAGAAGCTGTTTGCCGGTGGAACTGGCGTTGCAAGTGGAATCGCTCTGCCTTGGAGAACTTGGTTACAGATGAAGTCGCGGTCGATAAGTGCAGCTATCGCCTGTCTGAATTCTTTCACGTTCATTGGGAATTTCCTCATGTTGAATGCGAGGTATCTGAAGCCAAGTTGTGGGTTGGAGACAACCTTTATGTCTTTCTGCCCTTTGAGTTGTTCCGCTTCTCCTGCTGTCAATCCAACCGGGTTGAAAATGTAGTCGATGTCACCTGCGATAAGCGCCTGGATTGCAACTTGTTTGTTACCGTAGATCTTGTAGACGATCGTATCAACAAATGGACCGTTTACAACTTCAAGTGCGACATCTCCAGCTGGTTTCGGGTTGTCTGTTGACCATTTGAAACCTGTCTTTGGATTGACTATAGAGAATCCTCCGTTTTTGTAGTATATGTTCTTTTCTCCATAGCTCCAATATTTATCGTTTGCAATTTGTTTTACAACTTGTACAAATGCGCCTTTTTCAACTTTTCCAAGGTTCAGAGCTGTTATACCTGGGTCGATAACTTCTTGCGAAAGCAGCCACCGAACTGGATCTTTTTGTTTCTTTGCCTTGTCAACAATTGGCTTCCAGTAGTTGCTGCATACAATAGCTGTCATGAGCGTGTCATAGTAGATTGTCATTGTCTTCTTTTCTTTGAAGTAGAACTTGACTGTCCATTGGTCTATTTTTTCTACTTTTTCTGGCTCATACGCTCCGCCCCAGTTTCCACCAGGAATTTCCATTTCTTTAACTGTCGAGTATGTGAAAACAACATCATCTGCTGTAAACGGAGCACCGTTCGACCAGCGCATGTCTTTTCTCAGCTTCACCGTAACTGTGTACATATTTCCTTCTTTAACGATTTTTGGAATTTCAGCGGCCGCGGATGGAATGAGTTGACCTTCTTTGTTCATGCCAAGCAGTGAAGGATATTTCCAAAGTTGGACCGCAAAGTTCCAAGAGGAAGAACCTGAACCGAGCAAGTTCCAGATGTTGGTGGTTGTTAGGTCAGCAAATATACCGTAGTTGATCTGAACTGCAAATAGCGAAAGTGCTGCCAATACAAAAAGTGCTACAAGAACCTTCTTCACAGCTAACCCCTCCTCGTATAATAAGTTCGGTAAAAATTAAAATTGGTCTTTGAAAATTGAATGCATATTTTTTAACACCTCTGGTAAAATAGTTTCAGGTTGCCCCTCCTTGAGACTTTGTTCTCTTAAATAAGATTGCCTAACTAGAGTACAGCTTTTTACTTGCCGGAAAATGTTTTGCCTCGTTTTCTTATGTACCGCGAGGTTGTAAGGCTGTACTCAATCCGGAGGTGATTCCTTTGGCTATTTTAGCTATTGATGTCTCAAAGAACTATCTTTCTTTCTTTTCTGATTTCATCGGTAGTGGGACTGTTGAGAACTCTCCTCAAG
>NZ_FRDJ01000012.1 GCF_900143265.1 Fervidobacterium gondwanense DSM 13020
ACAACCAACTAACGAAAAAAGGGAACAAGTATCTAAGAACATACCTAGTAATGGCAGCGAACGGAGTAAAGACATACGATCCTGTATACAAAGAATATTATCGCAAAAAGTACGCAGAAGCAACAACACACAAACACATGAGAGCGCTAATATTAACTGCAAGGAAATTAGTAAATTTAGTGTATTATTTACTAAAGAACAACGTACCGTATGTACCGATGAAATAGGTAAAAAGAACGAAATCAAGTATGTGAAGAATGAAAGTGAAATATTAAGTTATTGAAAGTCAAAGTGTTGACTAGGTTTTTTATTTTTCTATTTTTTCTCCTCTTGACTTATTACCGGAAATCTTATTTCTATCTCAATAAATATTATACCATACCTAAGTAATAATTAATTTCGACAACATTCGAATCGATAGAGCATTTTTCGTCTTTGATACGAGTTATTTTACATTTTCAGAGAATTTGACGCCCATTTATGCTGATGATAAACTTTCTTTGGACAATTTAGACAAAGAACTATAAAGGGAGGAAGCCTTGTGCAGACGAAAAAGATTTTTTCCTCTGAAAGTTTTGTTTTCTTAGCCGTACTTATTTTGTTCTTCTGGCTTTTTATAGGCTCTATGGGAAGTGCAAATTTCTTCAAGACACTGATGGCAACAGCTCACGATTTGTTGCTAAACACTGTATTCTTTATAATGGCAGTGGCTGTGCTCACCGGTGCGTTCGCAGGCTTACTTAACGAATTTGGCATAGTTCACTGGATACACTTACTACTGGATAAATTAATGAGACCGCTTTACGGACTCCCTGGTATAGCTGCAATGGGAATACTTTCGACGTATTTTTCGGATAATCCGGCAATAATAGCGCTTGCAAAGGATAAATCTTACATAAACCATTTTGAAAAATGGCAGGAACCTTTGTTGTGCAACCTCGGTACAGCATTTGGGATGGGTATGATAGTCTCAACGTTCTTCATAGCTCAAGGTGGACGCGTGGGAATGAATTTAGTTCCAGCAGTAATCATTGGAAACATTGCTACGGTTATTGGAAGCATCGTAAGTGTAAGGTTGTTCTCTGTATGGACTAAAAAGAAACTTGGAAGTGTACACAAAGAAGTTGAACACACAAACCCGCATTTTAGAAATGTACGCGAAGGTAACTGGTTTGAGAGATTTCTTGAAGCCATGCTCGATGGGGGAAAAACAGGGGTTGACATAGGACTTGGAATCATACCAGGAGTCATAGTAATAAGTACAGTTGTCATGATGTTAACCTTTGGGCCAAAGGATCCAACTGCGGGGTATCAAGGATTAGCATACGAAGGCATCGCTATCTTTGACAAATTTGGCCGAATAGTTTTTCTTCCATTCAAAGTACTTTTTGGTTTTGACAGTTCTCAGCTTCTGGCATTTCCAATAACGTGTCTTGGCTCCACTGGAGCTGCGTTAGCTCTGGTTCCACGCTTTTTAGAACACGGACTTATTAAACCAAGTGACATTGCCGTCTTTACAGCAATAGGCATGACGTGGAGCGGATACTTGAGCACCCATGTTGGTATGATGGATGCTCTTGGATACAGATATTTAACAAGTAAGGCAATTCTTTCGCATACAATAGGTGGTATTGTTGCTGGTTTCAGCGCTAATGTACTGTACAATTTATTCTTTTGAGATCTCAATATACATATTATTTTAGTGCCTGAAGAATCTGTGGGGGTGTAGTAATGAAATTGTCCATTTCTGAGTTAAAAGTATACAAGACATCCGGTGAGTTTGAAACGAACACATATGTCTTTACAATTGATGACATAACGTATGTAGTTGACCCAGGGATAGGGGTGGGAAAATACCTCGGCGGAGTAAAATGCGACGTTATACTAACACATGGCCATTACGACCACATAGCTGGACTTTCTGAGCTAAAACACGAACGAATTTACATTTCGCCTGAAGACAGTAAAGCACTATCCGACCCATCAGTTAATCTTTCTGTCCTTTTTGATGAACCATTTAGCTTAGATGTAAATTGGTATAACGTAGACGAATACTTCAACACACTCTTCGCACCGGGCCATACTAATGGTTCTCGAATTATACTCTTTGACGGTGTGATTTTTACAGGTGATGTAGTTTTTTCAAACTCTATAGGGAGAGTGGACCTATATATTGATGAGCATGATAAAGTTAAAATGAGAGAAGAGATGAAGAAGACGATATATTCGCTTAGAAAGTTTCTAAAAACACTCCCACAGGATTGGTACATCTGCCCTGGTCATGGAGAAATGGTGACGATCAAAAGACTATTCGAAATAAATCCATTTTTTAAATAACCAGGCTACTCACTCGTTATCCTTTTCATATATCCTTAGGCAAGTTCATGCCAGTAAAATTACCCTATTTTTCCCTGTTCGTTTCGCAATGTATAGGTTGGTATCCGCCTTATCTATTATTTTTTCAAATGTATCCGTATATTGTGGAACAAAGCTCACTGCTCCAATACTAATCGTGAAGCTTACATCAACAAAACTACTGTTGTCTTTTTCACATCTTACTTTCATTTTGGCAACTTCGTCTCTAAATAAGTTTAAGTGTTTCGCAAAGTCATCGGATTCTTTAGATACGTTGTAAATGGTAAATTCCTCTCCTCCAAATCTTTCAAATTCATCTGACGATCTCTGGAAACACTTCCTTATCATCACTGCCAAAGCTCTTAAACACGCATCACCGCACAAATGTCCATATTTATCGTTTATTTCTTTGAAGTTATCTATATCCACTATTGCAAAGTTTATATAAAAACCTTCCCTTCTTGCAATGTTGAAATCTTTGGGAAAACTTTCATCAAAATGCCTTCGGTTGTGAAGCCCTGTGAGTGCGTCTGTTGTAGAAATTTCCATTAAGAGCTCGTTTTGTTCATATATTTGCGCTGTTTTCTCTTCTACAATTCTATCTGTTTCTTTAACGTAATTATCGTGCTCTTGACCGATTTCGTTGTAGGAAGTTATGAACCCTTTCAGTTCATCTTTGTATTTGTCATAGTTCTTAATTTCTTTAAAACTCGTTCTGCTGTGCTCACGGATTTCTCTTGAAACAATTTCAAAAGACAGAGACAATTTTTTGCTCAGTTGACGGGAAAGTATAAGAACAATCAAAAATAGTGCAGCCAATAACAATGCTCCAAAAATTAAGATTGGACGAATTGACTTGTACACCATATCGATTGACACCACAGCGAATATTTTTACATCATAAAGCATTCTCTCATCAGAAAAAATGAAACTATCATTGGTTGTGGTCTCTGTTCCTTTCTTGAAAGAGAAAATATTCATGTTCCCCAAGCTAAACATAATTCCTCTATTATCATCTGAAACTATGTTTGTGAAAAAGTCTCTTACAAATCTACTAAAGTTAATTAGAGAAAGCACCTCTACATCCTCATTAGGTTTGTAATTTCTAACTAAGTATAGGCTGTTATTAAGTAGGATAAACGCTTTGCTACGGTAAAAAATAGTGTCATCCACGTTAGATACCTTATCAGTCCCATAAGAAAAAATCGTTTTTTCAACATACCTTACCTGGAACATTTCTGCGTATGGAAAGTATGATTTAAAGGAACTAATCTGCTTTTCCAATTTCGCTCTGGTACTTGTGCTCATGTTTTCATCGTCCATTGCCAAAGAATAGAAATCGACATCACTGACAGCATTCATCAAACTCTTTTCAAAAACCGAGAGTGCATATTTTAAGTTCGACGTAAAGTAAGAAGATAAAGTATTAAGATATCTTTTTTCTGAATTCATTTTATGAAAAATCTCGAGAGTCACGAATGAAGATACAGCGATTAGAACGGTAAAAACGCTAATGACAAAAAGCACATCAAAAAGTTTTGTTCTTATCTTCATATCATAGACCTCTTCTCATATTTTCATTATTCACGCGGTATACCTGACGGTACTTTAGACATCGATTTATATCATTTCGTTCAGATAATAGCGAATACCTAATATTGAATGTCGAAAACCCTGCTACGGAAACACTTTTCAAGAACTGAAGCTTTTGCAAAGCACAGACAAAACTTCCGTTGGAATTTAGAAAATATTCTGAAATTCTTAATAAAGAGAGAAAAATGATATAATATATAAGTGAGGCAAGAGACAAGAGTGGAGGTTTGGAACTTTGAGCAATTTACCAGATATATATGATCAACAGTATCTTCAAAGGTTACATTCCCTTGAGATAAAAAGAAAAGTTATACTGGACATTCTCAGAAACTATAAAAAGATAGAAAAAGAAAAGTTAGAAGTGCTTATTAAGAATTTAGAACATCCAGACAAGGTAGGATTGAAAAAAATCAATCCTTTAATTTTTTCATTCCTAATTGATAGTCTACTGAATATTCGCGAAAATCTCGAAGTAAAAATTGCAGAATTTGAAAAGAGTAGAATATCGAGGTACGTTCTTTTCGAAATACTATTCTGGTCAAAACCTTCAAGTTATCCTTTTCCTAATGAGAAAATATCTAATTATAGATCTTTTGTTCAACAAAAACGTGAAAAAGCAAAGAAAATGGGAGTTGAAAATTTTCTCCAACTATATGCTTTGGAGAGCGTTGAAAGGGATACATTTTTGAAAGAGATCAAAAGCACCGTGCTCAAAATAAGGCCAGAAAACCTTGAAGAGTATCTGTGGGTCCGCGACTTTGTAGAATATCTCACTCCTATCGAAAAAGAAAATTTAAGGCAAAAACTTCACCCATATGTTTGGAAGATTCTTATAAGTAAGAGCACCGCAATTCCGATTGTAATTGATGGCAACAATGTACTGATGTCACCAAAATTGAAGTTTCCGGAGAAAATAGATTCGCTACTCGAATACATAGCAAGACTCAATCAAACATATTTTCCTTTCTTCATTGTCTTTGATGAGAATGCAAAATACAAATTCCGCACAAAGTACTTCGAGTACAAAAGAGTATACTACCACTCACCTGCTGATGAGCTGATCATAGGACTTGCAAAAGAATTAGGAGGTGTAGTCTGCTCACAAGACAGATTCAAAGATTACGCTGACAATATAAAGAATATATGGTATGAATTGGGAATATAAAGTAAAGGGGGCAAGAAATGATAATACTTGGTACATCATCTCCAAGAAGGATCGAGCTCTTTTCGCACTTTAAACTTCCATTTCAGATTTTGGCACCACAAATCGATGAAAAAGTAGACGAAACTCTATACAAAACTCCTGAAGCCGTTGTTATAAAAATTGCAAAAGATAAGTTGCAAAAGATATGTGATAACACTATAAACCGCGAGGACATTGATGTAATTATTACAGCAGATACGATAGTGTGGATGGATGGCAGAATTTTTGGAAAGCCAAGAGACAGTAGTAACGCAAAAGAAATTCTCAGAGAGCTTTCTGGAAAATGGCACAAAGTTTTTACCGGTGTCTGTGTTAAAATAGATAACGAAGAATTCAGTTTTTACGAGGAAACAAGTGTAAAGTTCAGAGAGCTTGAAGACGAAGAGATAGATTTTTATGTATCCACCGGAGAGCCTTTAGACAAAGCCGGGGCTTATGGTATTCAGGAACTTGGAGGCGTTCTTGTCGAAAGAATAGAGGGGGATTACACTAACGTTGTCGGACTACCTTTACCAAAGCTTTGGAAACTTCTGTTCGACAGGGGGGTAATCAAACGTTATGCAACTCGAAAATGGTCCGAGGGAGAGGCTATTAAATGACGGGGCTCAAAATTTGACAACTGAAGAACTCATTGCTATCTTGTTAAGAACAGGCACGAAAGAAAAAGATGTTATCGCGCTTTCAAGAGAGATATTCGATAGATACGATAGGAGTCTTTACAAACTTTCAAAAGCGACGATTGATGAGTTAAGGGAAATAAAAGGACTTGGCGATGTAAAAATAGTGACATTACTTTCGGCACTTGAAATATCAAAACGACTTGTCAAAGAAGAATACAAAGAATCCTTCGTTTCTTTGAAATCACCAGAAGATGTTTACAAATACTGCATTGATATGCAGTCTTTTGAACAAGAAGTGGTAAGAGTGTTGTTTGTTGACTCAAAATTAAGATTGATAGGTTCAAAGGACATATCCAAGGGGACAATAAACACATCTATAGCTCATCCAAGAGATATATTCAGGGAAGCCTTAACAAAGAATGCGCCTGGAATAATCGTTGCTCACAATCACCCGTCTGGCGACCCTACACCAAGTACAGATGACATAGAGATAACAAAGAAACTTATAGAAGCCGGAAAAATAATAGGAATTACTGTCCATGATCATGTAGTTATCGGAACTGGATATATTAGTATTATCTCGAGAATAAAAGACAAATAGGGAGATGACAAATATGTACGGTTCTAATGAGGAAGATAAATTAAAGAACATAATGAAGTTGAAAGAAGAATTGGAAAAAGATCTCAAGAAAAAAGGCCTTTTGAAAGATAAAAAGCAAGAAACTTCAAAAAGTTCTACCGTCGATGAGTCAACAATGAAAAGACTCAAGGAAAGTGTTGTAAAGAGTTCTCACATAGTTCCTGAAGAAAGCCTTACTCTGTACAATATCAACCTTCAAGACTACGATGCAAGTATTGAGGATGTTATAAAAGCACTGAGAATATTTTCCGCGAAAACCACAAACATGAACCATAAACTAATATTTGAAGGTCTGGTAAAACTGCTCGAGGGAAATGTAAAAGGCGCAAAAGATTCTTTCACACAAGCTCAGGGAATAGAAGCTCAGTATAATAAAATCCTTTCAAATTTATACAGCGGAGAAGATGTATCCCAAGAGCTCGCACTCTTTTTGAAGTCATATCCTGATTCAATTTATCCGTTACTTCTCATACTTGAGCGAGAGATTATTAAAGGTACCGCTGATGGAATAGAAAAGATACTGTCAATATTGTCTAAGAGGTCTTATTTCTGGCATCTTATTTTTGAGCTTTTTAAAGACACTTACTCTGAAGAAGCTGCTATTTCCGCTGTGAGAGAAAAGGTATTTGCATCTTTAATAATGCTGTTGTTTGTATATATTGATAGAACAAAGGATCTCCCAATTCAAAACCATACATGTCTTAATGCTCACAAATCATATTTACGGGGTGAAACAATTTCAGCCCCCGATTGGTGTCCCTTTGGCAGAATTGCGATAGAAGCAAGAAGATACTTGGCAGGTTATAAAATAGACTTTGGAGCAGTGAAACCATTCGAAAAAACACCTGAAGGAAAGCTCTTCTTGGGACTTGTCTACCTCAATGAGGGAAACAAAACCATCGCAGAACAGTATATAAACGCATTTGAAAAGCAAGTAGGGGATTATAAAATATACAAGAAACATCTTAAGCAGTCTAAAATGGGAATTGAGCAGTTTATAGCCCTGCCGAGCGACTTTGAACCTGTCGAAGAAAAAATCTCCATTATAGAATTCGTCACAAAAAATCCGGGTTATGATATCTATGTTAGATATCGCAAATTCGAATTCGTTCGCTTGGTCTTTTCCGAAGAGCACTGTAAAATAAATTATTCAAAATAAAGGAGGACTCAAAATGATACCACTTTTTGACTTAACAAGACAGTACAACAAGCTCCGCGAAGAAGTGCTCAGAACAGTTGACAGCGTCCTTTCTGATGGAAGAGTCATACTTGGACCGGCAGTGGAAAACTTTGAAAAAGAACTTGCAGAATATTTGGATGTGAAGCATGCTATTGGAGTTGCAAATGGAAGTGATGCGCTCGTAATAGCGCTCCACGCTCTCGGCATAGAAAAGGGCGACAAAGTTGTTACTACTCCATATACATTCTTCGCAACAGCATCATGCATTGTTCGAAACGGAGGTGTACCTGTTTTCGTCGACGTTGATCCCGAAACGTACAATATAGACCTTGAACAGGTAGAACACGCAATAAGAAAAGAAAACGCTAAAGCCGTAATTCCAGTTCACCTTTTCGGTAGAACTGTGGATTTTGAAAAACTCCACTTCCTAAAAGTCAAATATGGTGTTAAAATATTAGAGGATGCTGCGCAATCTATAGGAAGCGAAGGAAAAACTGATAATATCATTAAAAAGTCAGGCACATTCGGAAATATTGGTATTTTTTCATTCTTTCCAACCAAAAACCTTGGTGCATACGGTGATGCTGGTGCAATAGTTACGAACGACGATACACTTGCAGAAAGAGCGAAAATGTTGAGACAGCACGGCTCAAAGAAGAAGTATTTTCATGAAATGGTTGGATACAATTCAAGACTTGACTCTCTTCATGCTGCAATACTTTCAGTTAAATTGAAGTATCTTGATGAATGGACAGAGAGAAGAATAAACATCGCAAAAGAATACCAGAGACTATTTGAAGAGAAGAGACTACCGCTGAAGTATCCGAAAGTCGAAGAAAAAGGTTACAGATCACACGTTTACCACCAATACGTTGTCGAATTCGAAGATGAACAGACAAGAGACAGAGTAAAAGAGTACCTAACGAAGAACGATATTGGAACAGCTCTTTACTATCCACTACCACTACATTTGCAAAAGTGCTTTGCAGAGTACGGATACAAAGAAGGTGATTTTCCTGTTTCAGAAAGACTATCTAAAACGACGCTCGCACTCCCAATATTCCCTGAGCTTACCGATGAGGAAATAGCAACAATTGTAGAGAAAATCAGCGAGGTGATTTAAATGGCAGAGCTTCAGAACGAAAAACAAGCACAAAACGAACAATTTCTTCAAACACTCGAAAATTTCGTCAGGAGATATCTGAGAGTTAGAGATACTATAAAAGAACTCAACAAAGAAAAAAAGGACTTGGAAGACGCGATAATACAAATGGTTGAAGGTACGGATATAGACCATATAATAGTCGATGGCTCTGTTGTAGAATTTGAAAACAAGACAAAGATAAAACTTAAGTAAATAATACAAAGTATCCGGAAAAACCGGCATACAAAAAACCTTACGTGGGGGGAAGAGTGTATGGACAGGTATTTCAAGATAACCGAACAAGGTTCTAGTGTACGTACTGAGATCATCGCGGGTATAACAACCTTCCTAACGCTTGCTTACATTGTCTTCGTTAACCCGTCTATACTTGTGCAAGCAGTACCAGGCATATTTGACCAAACTGGTAAGATTCTCGACCAAGCACTTTACAACAGCTACTACGGCGCTTTCATGGTTGCTACGATCGTTGGCGGTGCTATTGCAACACTTATTATGGGACTTTTTGCAAACTATCCGTTCGCACTTGCACCGGGTATGGGACTAAATGCATACTTTACATATACAGTTTGTCTCAAACTTGGTATTCCATGGCAGCTTGCATTAACGGCAGTATTTATCGAGGGTTTAATCTTTGTGATACTCACAATTACCGGTGCAAGGAATTTCGTGGCAAAAGCTGTCCCACAACCTGTTAAGGCTGCAACTGGTGCAGGTATAGGATTGTTCATAGCACTAATCGGACTCAAGAACGCAGGTATCGTCATGCCAGACCCAATAACAGCCGTAACACTCGGACATCTTAACAAGCCAGACACACTACTCGCTGTAATAGGCTTCTTCATAACTGTCGTTCTTTTTGCACTCAACGTTCCTGGGTCAATACTCTTAGGAATAATCCTCACAACAGTCATTGGTGCAATGCCAGTTTTCAATGTAACACACTACCAAGGGATAATAGGCAAAATACCAGATATATCCCCAACTTTCTTCAAAATACAGTTCAACCCCGAGACGTTGCTATCAGCAACATTCTGGATAGTTGTCGGCACGTTCTTTTTTGTAGACTTCTTCGATACACTTGGTACATTGACAGGTCTTGCTGAAGGTACAGGCTTTACAAAGAAGAACGGAGAAATGGAAAGAGCAAACAGGGCATACTTGGCAGACGCGATAGGAACAGTTGCAGGTGCATTGTTTGGAACATCCACTGTTACAACATACATCGAGAGCAGTACAGGTATTGCAGTTGGTGGAAGAACAGGTCTTACAGCGGTCGTAGTTGCATTACTCATGCTTGCAATGCTCTTCTTCTCACCACTTGCTCTCACAATACCAGCAGCAGCAACAGCACCAGCGCTTATATTCGTCGGCGTTCTCATGGTCAAGAGCTTGATGTCGATAAAATGGGATGACGTAACAGATGCAGTCCCTGCGTTTGTGACGCTCACCATGATACCCTTCACATATTCTATTGCTAACGGTATAGCGCTCGGAATAATAACATACCCAATAGTCAAAGCATTATCAGGCAAGAGAAAAGAAATCCACTGGTTCACGTGGATTCTTGCAGCACTGTTTGTCGCTTACTTAACATTCTTCAGAGAATGAAACAGACAGTTAACAGCAAAGCCCCGGAGATTTCTCCGGGGCTTGTTTTTCTTGTTCTATTTCAACATGGTATAATACAAAGTAGGGGGCTGAAACACCAAGAACTTGGGGGATAGGGAAATATGAGAAAGAGAAACAACAAAATGGGTTATCGAAACGGAGCAATTTTAGTATCCGTTTTAATTATTTTAATTGTTGTTGTAATCATCCTCTCAAAGCTATGGTTTCTGCTTGGGTTAAGACTTAAAGGATATCCATGATATGTTTGATGCATTCTAAACCGCATTCTGATTAGCTTTTTTGTATATTCGCTGAGCCTGTTTTTTGAAAAATTTGAGGCTCTTTCCTGCGATAAAACGTCTGAATAGATAAGATGATTTGTGTCCTGATGGCACAGTTATTTTTGTTGCATTTGGTAATAGTCTGTAAAGCCCATTTGATGCTTGTTTTGGTATAACCTTGTCAAAAACACCCGAGAACATTAAAACGGGTTGTTTGACAAATTTTGCGTACGATAGAGGGTCATAATGGAAACACGTTGGGGTTAGCGTGAATATATCGTTCAGTTCCTTTAGTGAATGAACTTTCCGCCTACTGCTTGACCTTAGCTCTATACATTTTGGTTCATCTTTGCATCCCCACTCATTGCTGAATTTCTTGTATCCTTCCCTTACTGGCTCAACATACGGAGAATACCAATTAATCCAGCGCCAGTCACCACCTGTGAAAGCAAGCACACCGATATCCAATCTGCTATCGAGTGCAAGGCTCATTGTCGCTATCATCCCACCAAAGCTGAACCCCATAATTCCCAATGGCAAATCATTACTTACGCCTTGAATGAGTCCTGACTCTAAAAGGTCTATCGTCCTTCTCACATCCTTGATCGCTTGGTGGAAGCGTACAATACAATGTGCCGGTGAATGATGGAAGAAAGGCTCTCCTCCGTTCCACTCCTGCTTTGTGCGCTGCATGTGGTAGGGTTGTATAAGAAAATACGTCTCTATGCCTTTTTGTGCAAAATTCTCTGCAAACCACATGAGATATGGAATATGTCCATTCCCAATTCCATGCAAGAATATCAGTCTCATCCAAGGATTTTCTGCGCTATATCTGTAGACATATACTCTGCTTGACTCTGGAATATCTGGTTCATAGACCGTGTCGAAACTTAGAAGTACGTATTTCTCGTCCTCTTTTTCGACCTTAAGATTAAAAGGCAAATTCTTATCGTACTCATAAATGTACACTACTTGCACCCCCAATTTTCTAAATTATTCGGGACTTTTTGTTGAATAAAAGACATCGGCTATATAATATCCAGTCGAGCTGCCGAACATAACATCCGACAACCAATGATTATTGGACCACAATCTTTGCGCCGAGAAAACCAGAGGTATTGAATACCACACATCTCCGAAACGCTTTGCAATTGGCGTAAAAATAGACCAACTCAAAGCACTGTGACCAGATGGGAATGATTGGTAACCCTCAGTGAGAGAGAACGGTTTAAAAATGAAAGGGTTGTTTTCAGCGTACGGGCGTCCTCTTCCAACAACAAACTTTACTAATCCAACAAAAACAGCGGTAGTCAAGAAACTCTCTATCACTGTGAATGCTGTATATTCATCGAATGGATACGCAACGGCTGCACTCACAACCGCAATCGCAGTGAAATGAACAAGATTCAAGTCGTTAAGAAAATCAAATAAATTCGATCTTGACACCCCCCTATTTACAGGTTCATCTAACAAAAAGGATGGAAGCGGAACACAGAAAACAGGAACAATTACCTTTGACAAGTTATGTACGTCCATTACTAATTCATCCAAATAATCAGCTCCAAAACTTATAAAAGGAATCAGTAACAATAAGAACATAGCTAAAGACCTTTTCAACATTATCAATCACCCCTCCTAAAGATTATTATAGCCCCTGAACCTCTTAAGTCAACTATTACTGACCGAACATAGTTCTTAAAAAAGAGTGGTATAATTATTATGTGAATGGCGGCTCAGTATAAATGTAAGGGGTGGTGCTATGAAATGGTTCAATTTTACAGTTATCTTTATTATAGCCATTGTCATAATTGGTCTTTTTGGATTTTACATATATGAACATTATAGATACTCACCGTTTGCGTTACTCGTTGACGTAGGAGTTGCGAAAGAATACCTAAGAGACAGACACGTTGATTTATGGAATCCGGTGAAAAGAGATGAGATTGTTTTTGAGAATGTAGAAATCACCGAAAGATTGAGTACTTATGAATTCGCACTCAAACTTGAACCAATCCTGTCAAAACTAAACGACGGAATTACAAGAATAGAAATTCAATTAAAATCAACGGACAAAGTTCTCCCGATGAGCTTCAAACTTATTGATGGAGACGTTATAGTCTACAAAAGCAAATGCGAAATTCCTGTTGGTTCAAGAATACTTACAATGAACGGATACCAAATAAAAGACATAATTGAGAAATACAGAGATTTATTCCCCACACTTGATGAATTTGAAAGAGAATATGCTTTTGTCGATAAATTACTGTATGCTTATCCCAGCATAATTGATGGCTCAACTATTCACATCACATATTATCTTCCTAACTCCAGTGTACAAAGAACAGCGTACATCAAAGCAATGGACAAGAAAAGATGGGACACTGAAATAAAAAAAGACGTCGAGAATGTCAAGATTTACAAGATAAAGGATTATGCAATTCTAAAAATACTCAGCTTCGAGATCTTTGATAAGAAGCAAATGACAAGTTTGCTTGAAGCATTTGGTGAACTAAATGACGCAACGAATGTAATCTTCGACTTAAGATATGCAAACGACGGCGACAGCACAATACCGACGATTATAATATCAAAACTAATTACAAGTCCAACGGCACTGTATCCGAAATACACGGGCAGATTTAGAAACAAGGAAATCGAAAAGAAACAAATTCCAATAGAACCAGACGACCATAGAATAGATGCAAAAGTTTATTTTCTTGTCAACAACTCTTGTTTCTACCAGCCACAAAAGACGCTCATAACAGTTCTGAATCAGCACCAACTTGGAAATTTCATCGCTTGGAATATTCCTGAAAGTATCAACAAAGGCGTTTACTATACAGATGAATTTTGGAAAATACTCCCCAATACTCGCACATACATAGTAATGCCTCAAGGCAGAGTCGAATACAATACCAATATTGACTTTGTTATAGGTGACGGACCAGATGTGGCCATAGAAGAACTGATCGATGAAAATCGCTACTTTGAATGGTTGAAAAACTTTATTGACATGTTAGAAACTACCAAAGAAGAATAAGAAGGTGGCATTTATGGAACTATCGGAATATCTTTCAAGAACGAACGTTTTGGACTTTTTACAAGCACTCGAAATTTCCGCATACGTTGTTGACAAAAATAGAAAGATTGTCTTCTGGAACGGACAAGCGACAAGTCTAACAGGATATGACTCAGAAGAAGTCATAGGAAGGAAATGCGCTGAACAAGTGCTTAATCATGTTGATAGAACAGGCATTCCCGTCTGTTCAACCGACCTTTGCCCATTATACCAAGCTATCAAAAATGGTATTCCAGTCGAAGTACCTTTTGCGGTATATGGGTTGACAAAATCAGGTAAAAGGAGGCCTTTTTCTGTATTCGGTCTACCTATCAAAAACGGTAATGAAATACTTGGAGCTGTAGAACTATTTACAGATGCCGAGAAATTGGATGCTGACATGTCACTCGCTATAACCATTCAAGAAGGGTTCGTACCTGAAAGTAACGACAAGATAGAATTCTTCTACCGCCCGTCAACAGGACTTGGTGGAGACATGATTTACTACAACCCACCATGGATTGGAATCATCGACATCAGCGGTCATGGAGTAGCCGCTGCGCTTGTGAGTATGCTGATTAGGATTTCTCTCGACTCTGTCATTGCCTTCGACCCTCCTTTAAATGCGCTTCCATACTTGTTAGAGAATGAACTGAAAAGATTCAAATTGCAGGGAGTATACTTAACATCGATATTCGGACAGCTTAAGGAAGATGAATTTACCTTTATAAACATGGGACATCCATCTCCAGTTAACATAACACAAAAAAAGGTTGTTAAAACGAAGAATGTTGTTCCAGTTGGATGGGGGTTAAGTGATGAGTACGATGAATCGATTATTAATCGCCATAAGCTTTCAGACGGCAATCTGCTCCTTTATACAGATGGACTTACAGAAATGAAAACAAAAACTGGTATGCTGGGAACAGAAGGACTAATCAGCACACTCGCGCCTGAAGATAATACAACAAGCATATATTTAAAAACACTCTCACTTAGGGCTTCTGGCTTACAAGAAGACGACATAACAATGATACTAATCAAACAATAACCATTTGTCTACAACGCATAGCAGAGGGCATTTTTCAATGCCCTTTGTTTTTTGTTTGAAAGTTAAAAAAGTCACTTGAAAATATTAGAATATTCTTATATACTAAATACAGAAATTACACTTTATGCTTGAAAGGAGTGGAAGCATGGTAGAGAACTTAGAGAAGTATGCAGAGACATTAAAAGTGATCGCACACCCGATAAGATTGCAAATACTTATGATGTTAAAAGATAACGAAAAACTCTGCGTGTGTGAAATGTTACCACGCATCGGTATTAGTCAACCAAACCTATCTCAACACCTGTCCATGATGAGACTAAGTGGACTGGTCGAAACAGAAAAGAAAGGTAACATGGTCTTTTACAAACTTTCGGACAACAGATTTTTGAAAGAATTTCTGGATTTAATAGACAAATATATTAATGCAGAGGTGAAATAAGGTGAGCGAACTAAAATTATTCTTTCTAATCTTAGCCGTATTCTTCGTATTCTATTTTGTCCCATTCGATGCACCCGCTGTTAAGGACAGCATCTTAAACGGTTTTGTTATGCTCAACGAATACGCCCGCGAACACGTTCTACTTTGTTTAGTCCCTGCATTCTTCATCGCTGGCACAATTTCCGTCATGCTCAAAAAAGATGCCATACTGAAACTTCTCGGTCCTGATGCCAAAAGAATAATATCCTACCCAATTGCAGCTATCAGCGGGGCAATACTTGCGGTTTGCTCTTGTACAATCCTCCCGCTTTTTGGTGGCATATATAAGAAAGGAGCAGGAATCGGTCCAGCAGCAACATTCCTTTTCGCAGGACCCGCTATCAACATCGCAGCGATATTTCTAACAGCAAGAATCCTTGGCTGGGACCTTGGAATTGCAAGGATGATAGCAACATTAAGTGCAGCGATACTCATAGGTTTAATTATGGAGCTGATTTACAAAGAAAAAGGTAGTGGTGGATTTGTACAAACAGCTGAGACAAACACAAGTAATGCAAAAGCACTGACATTTTTTCTGTTGCAACTCTTTTTCCTTGTACTCAGCGGGCTCAAAATAAACCCAACAATTAAAAATGCTGGACTCGGCGTACTTGGCTTATCAGTATTTGGGATGGCACTTTTCGGATTTGAAAGAGACGAAACAAGATCTTGGATTGCTGAGACGTGGGATTTTGCTAAGAAGATACTTCCATACCTATTTGTAGGTGTATTCTTAGCAGGAATCATAACAAAACTACTTCCACAGAATGTAGTGGTCTTCTTACTTGGCAAGAACAACATATTCTCAACATTCGTTGCTTCCATCATAGGTGCGTTAATGTACTTTGCAACGCTTACAGAAGTGCCGATAGTGCAAGCATTGACACAACTTGGAATGGCAAAAGGACCGACACTTGCATTGCTCATGGCAGGAAACTCTCTAAGTTTGCCAAGCATGATAGTCATAACAAAGCTTCTTGGAAAAAAGAAAGCATTTACATACTTCGGCTTGGTTGTTCTTTTCTCAACAATATTTGGAATGATCTATGGTCTTATTGGATAAACCTACTAAACAAGCATAGGAGGGATTATTGCATGGCAAAGAAGGTAGAAGTACTCGGTTCAGGATGTCCAAAGTGCAAACAGACGCTCAAGATTATTGAAACTGCGATTCAAGAACTTGGAATCAACGCAGTAGTTGAGAAAGTCCAAGACATCAACGAAATAATTTCAAGAGGAGTTGCAGCAACCCCAGCAGTAGCAATCGATGGGAAGATAGTCCTTTCAGGAAAGATACCGACAATTGATGAAGCGAAGAAACTGCTTGCTGAGTAATTTGTAAAGAAAATCAAAAGAAACCCCAGTGGATTCAAACCACTGAAGTTTTTGTTTGAGCTATCGGAGTGATAGAACATAATCGATAACTTAAAGGAAGGAATTAAATATGCGTTGGTGTTTTCGAAGAAGCATAAGCATTGGTAAAAGCTTTCGCATAAACTTGAGCAAAAGTGGAATGGGAGTTATCCAAGAAACGTCACAACTATGAACAAGCGAAGCCTAATAGCATAAGCGAAGGACCTATAGTCGTTACCATCTACAAACCTTCAAACATAAAGGACTTATCAGCATTTAGAAATCTATCAATTTCTTTGTTAATTATAGGTGTTGCCATTCTATTTGCTTCACTGCCCTTAGGAATAGCTTTCCTAAGAAACGAGGTTTTGGTGATTAACCTTTTAGCCGACTGCTTTCTTGAATTAGAGAAAACAGAACTCGCCTTAGAGGTTCTCCAGAAAGGTCCAGTGCGTTCGAGAAAAATGGCGAATGAACAGCTCAAGCTCTTTCATTACCTTTTGGGACAAACATATCTAAAACTCGGCAACAAAAAGAAAGCACTCTCTCACTTCCAGAAAATATATGTGGATGATAGAAATTTTAAGGATGTTGAGAAGCTTATCGAAGAGCTTGAGAGTCAGGAATAGGAACACAACGGATTCAGTGAAGTCAATGAGATTATGATATAATCGACTTAGAAGAAGAAACCTTGCTTCGAAATCTTAAAGGTTTTCTCAAGAGATATAGAGTTTTCTTTGGATGATACAGACGTAGAACTTAACATTGATGATTATCAATATAGGGGGGAATACTTTGTTTAAGATGCTGTATTATATAGCACCAATCTCAAATTTGCATGGAATTTTTAAACATCGCAAGGTGTTTTGCAGGAAAGATGCAGAAAGAAAAGGGTTAATAAAAGAAGATCCATCTGACAAAGATGTTCAAAGAAGGCGGACAAACAAGATTATCTATGAAGGTCGCGAAAAGAGATATAATCTTCACGATTATGTGAATTTGTATATAAATCCAAGAAACGCTATGCTTTACCGCTATTTGAGAGAAAAGGATAAGATTGCTGTCTTAGAATTTTCCGGCGATTTGTTAAGCAAGTTTAGATACGTAAGATATTCGTTCAAAAATGCTTCAGCCGATGATGCTATTATCTCAGGGAGTCCATACTTAATCAATGAAAATATACAAAGAATTTTTTCCTCATCTTGGAACGGAGATGAAGAGCTAAAAAAGATAATGCAGTCTGAAGTATTAGTTTTTGGGTATGTGCCAATAGATTTCTTAGTGAGTATTATTACTCCGTCTAAATATATTGAAGAAGTTAAGGGAATAGTAAGGAAGTACGAACTGAACATCCCCGTTTTTTCTAAATCAAGACAAATCGAAGATATATTTTTCGAAAGTGAGTTCTAAAGAAAATGACAAATAATAGAAAGGGGATAAAAATGATTCTTATTTCGCCATATTCTGTTTTTGAACATATCTTTGAAGTTGATGCGATTGTAAATACGATAAACACCAAAGGCTACATGGGAAAGGGATTAGCCCTTGAATGTGCTTTAAGGTTTCCGGATATGGAGAAAAAATATAAAGAAGAATGCCAGAAACAAAAGATAAAGGCCGGGGATGTTTGGATATATGAAGTAGAGAGTGAATACTGGGAAGATCCAGAAAAGGAAATTAGGAAAACGAAAAGACTAAAAGTATTGAATGCGGCCACAAAGGATGATTATAAATTCCCTTCAAAGATTGAATGGGTTGAATCAGTGGTTAACGAAATTAAGAACTTATTAAATGGCAACGAAATTAATTCTATTACTTTGCCTAAACTTGGTGCTGGACTTGGAAAACTAAATTGGGAGAACGTTGAGGATATTATCGTCACTAAGTTGTCTGAATTGGACAAAAAAATAATTATTGCTTTAGATCTAATACCAGGCGAAAGGGAAAAATTAGGAATTAGACGTGCAATGAAGGAATTGTTTAGTAAAAAAACACTGTTTGAAAACAATACTGAACATAGCTACAAAGAAAACATCTCAAGATTTAGAGAGCTTTTGAACATTGAAAATGTTGGAAAGAAAAAATACTCGGAATTGGTTAGGAAGTACTACTGAAAAGAGCTAAAACAGCCAAAAATTAGTCGGAATAATAGTCCAAATAACAATTCTTGCTGCAATTCTGCTTGTACTGACCGGGTGTAAAGCTGAGGTCTTGCCTGAAGTTTACATAAGCGCTATCTATGACTTTGCAACAGGGCAGGCTGATAAACTTTCGGTCTGGGCAACCCTGAAGATTTCAGTAAGTGACAGAGACAGCCATGATGATTACGCGGATGAGATAACGGAAATATTGAGTAAGCGATTTGAAACTACTGAGAATGTTAGATATGATAGCGACGGGACCTATTATGTTGCCGACGTGGAAATCACAACAGATACCAGCAAACTAATAAGTTTTAGTCTGAAGCAAGATGGTACGTTTACAATCAATTTTAACAAGGAAGAGTTAAAGGCAGCAAACGAAGAATCAGCAGCCGTTAACTCCAATAACACAGTTTCAGAAAACGAGATTACCTTTACAATTCTTGTAGTCAACGATCTAAAAAAGAATATTGTTATAGAACCACAAGGTGGAATATATATTGATAAGGTACCATATCCATTCCCAGAAAAGATGAATGTCAAATCACGAAGTAGGTTTACTGTAGTAGTTACTGATCTCTTTAGGGATTACTTAGTGCAGAAAGGCTCCGCACCGCTCTTCAAAATTTACTGGTAAGTTCTAATTTGGCAGCCAGCCCAGGGGTAGCATGGGTGAAAAAGAGAAGAATATTCAAATGCTCATAATTTAAGGTACCATACCGGCATCCATTTTAAATGGTGCCGTTTTTTAAACACGAAATCAGTTTACTGAGCGTCTTTCAGCATCTCCTTGATCAATTCTCCGCTACAATGGTATGGAATAATTTTCTTAACACCAAGAAATGTAAGTGCTTCTATAGTCCTCCTTCCCTTACTTTCAGGCAAGTTATAGAGATGAAACCCGCCCATAAGGAGTTTAACCTGCTTCCCAAACAGTTCTGTTGCGTCTTTTACTATATTTACTATCCCTCTATGCGCACAGCCTGTTATAAGGATTATTCCATCACCTTCATCCACTACAAGGTTTAGTTCTTCTTCAAAAAAGTCTCTAATTCTTTGACCGTTCTTTTCAACGAAAAACTTTGAATCTGGTTCTTCAAAATTGTTGTTCAATCTGGCTGGTCCGAAGATATACATAGATTGTGAAATTCTCATCAGTTTGTCCTTGACTATCATGAAGTCGAACCCATCTTTTGCCTCTTCCCACTGAACGCCTGTAAATCTTTCACCGCTGTACTTTGGCAAGAATGCCTCCTCTCTTAGAAAGACGTTGAACCTTTTTCCGAGGTTCGCAAGGTATCTAAGCCCACCGGCGTGGTCATAATGCCCGTGGCTTATGACCACGTTTCCCACTTCAAGTAGATTCTTACCAATAATCTCAGCATTTCTGAGAAATACATCTGTATGCCCAGTATCAAAGAGCAACGGTGGTTCTCCGTCCTTTTCAACAAGCACTGAAAATCCATGCTCACGAATCAGTGGTTCGTTAAGTTCATCATCGCACAATATTGTTAGACATGTTGATTCTGTTTTTATGCTTCTCAATAACATTTTCCATCCCCTCTGTACGATACACGCTTAGTGTAAAACGTCTATCCATAAAATCAGGCAACTCTACAATATATTATACTTCATTACTTTTCGGTAAGCTTCAATGGAGCACTAATAATCTTGACAACTCCTAACCATACTATGCTATATCTTTGATATAGCATAGTATCAGCAAGTGTCAGTGTAAGCTATAACATAGTTATTAAGTGTCCAAATACTTATATCATAATAAATAATAAGTTTATGATAGTTATTTAGTAAGTTCATTATATGTACTGCTTAGTTGATATACTTAATTAGTTTATACTGCTGTATCTTCTACTGCGTGCTTACAAAGGCTTTACTATGTTACAACGAAAGTTTACTTTTCTTAGCTTTGTCTTATTCCATGTTATATCACTAATTTATTCATTCTACATGTCTTTCATCTCAAAACCTGCTGTGCCGCTTTCAGCTTCAAGCATTTGTTAGAGTGGCTATTCATTATACCATTGGAAATAAATTGCTTTCCACAATTCTTGTGTCGTGATTAGAGACTACTTACTCAGAATGCCTTTTGAGATGCCCTTCTTTCGACTTTGGCTTGGCAGGATAGCTTTTGCTTCAAGCAATACTTACCGTTCATACGCACCGTACGCCTAAGCTATCATAACTCGGAGACTCGTTGGCACGTCAATTGTAATCTTTCTTATATCCCTGCTTATCCATAACATATATGTTTCAATAGTAGTGTATTCATGCTGTTTTTCAATCGCTCATTGCCGTACTATAAAAATGCAATATAAGAAACATTATATTGCATTTTTTCTGAGGACTTGGTTACCTTTGTTCCGTCAACTATTCTAAGTTCTACAACACGCACAAATTATTGCTTTTCGAACACTTTCGTTTTAAATCGCTTATAAGCCCTTTCGAGAAGGTTTAACGCAATCTTATATATCTGGACAGTTTGAAAACGCTTATAGGTCAAATAAACGGCATGGTAATTTTTAGGTCTTTTCGGAAACTGCTTAAAACCCTATAAGTACATAATTATTACAACTTGTTGACATAAGATGAGGCGAGCGGTGGGAAGATGCTGTATCTTAAGAATGATAATTAGCATACACATAAAGATTTAGTGTATAAATATATACTAATGTATTAAAAGGTTATATAGGCAAAGCACAGTGAAATAGGTTTGTATAGTAATAAACTATTGCCAAAGTAAATCTATAGTAGATAATATTATAGGCATAGCTAAAGGTATTTCACAATAGAATGTACTTCAGAAATCGTGAGTGCATTAGTGGAGACTAACAGAATTATCAACGCTGTATGTGTAGGTATGAACGCCATTTGTTAAAGAGAGCGAAAATTGAGCAGAGTGATAGACATAATATAAATCGTGTGCAGGATTTTCGCTTCTAATTATTATTCTCATACATGCTTGAGCGCAATACTAAGCAGGTTTTTAATTAATCCAGAAGGTGCACTAATCGAGAGGTTGGACTTTGATTTCCGAGAATCCACTGATGCATTTCAAGTTAAATTCAGGCAATTCCCTAAGGACTTACATATTTTCTGGAATAAATAAGCCAGGGCGTTAATAACCGTGGCTTCAGAAGAATGCAATAAGAACAATAGGAGTTTGAATACTATTTTATAGTATACTTCAAGCAGTTTGCGAATTTGTCCCAAGGTATCGTGAATGTTGGAAGTCCAGTTGAATGCGGTGCGATTTCGTAGTCTTGGTAACGAATTTGAACTCCATCTTTTGAGATCGTAAACGCCTTATTGGAAAAATCTTCCTGGGTTATATACTCGATAGCTTCAGGGTAGTAGTCTTGCTCTTCTGATTTGATTTCTTTGATTATTTCGTCTTTTATTACCTTGGTATAATCGCATGTTCCGTCAAATAGATCCGCCAGTGTCAAAATCTTTCCGCTTTTTACATCAATAGTGTACGTTTCAAATACGGTATTACCGTGAGCACCACCTGTAAAAGTGTAATAGTAAATAACCAAGCTAATTAGGTCTCTACCTTCATAAGTGATTTCAGTTGAAATGTGTGCTTGATATGGATAGCGAAGCTCTTCAACTTTATTAACTTCTTCTGCTATTTCTTTAACCTCTTCAACGATTTTCTTGACCTTCTCCTGAATTCCATTATTAAGCTCGTTTTGTATATTTTCATTTTTGAAATTCTGGAACTTCGGTATTTGTACAAAGATTTTCGTTAGTTTATCTTCGGTTTTAGTTTCGACCAGCACAACCTGTTTTGTGTTCATCGAAAGTATGTATGCGATCAATGCAATCAAGAATAGTACAGAAAGTGCAGATAGTTGCTTGGTAAATCTCTTTTGCTCTTCCATAAGAATACCTCCTCTATGTTCTCCAATTCTATTATACACCTAAGAAAAAACAATCCCAGCAACTAAATCAATTCACAGTTGCCGGGAAAGATTGCCTTACTTATTCGAAATCAAATCTTGAAGCCTGGAATTTCTTTCAGTTCCGGCTTTTCTTCCTTTGAAGGTCCCATATCAAATGTCTGTCCTAATGCTAAAACAGTTGCGAGTTCTATTGGTAAACCAGTTTTGATAATTTTCTCAACAGTTGTCTTAATATCGTACTCTACAAATCGGAATTCATACCAGTAAACTCCGTTATCTACGTTCAGTATCAAGTAAGTTGCTCCGGGTTGTCCATCTTTTGTCCTTCCAACGCTACCGGGATTGAGGATTGTCTTACCATAGATGTGTTTGGCCATAATCAAATGGGTGTGACCGTTAATTATTATGTCTTCCTCTACGTTTTTCACCAGCACTCTCAATCTTTCCGCACTTGTTGAAGGTTTTACATATTCAATAAGGTAATTGATTGGACTTCCATGAACAAGTAGTATTTTGACTCCTTCAATATCTAATGATAATTTGTGTGGTAGCTTTTTCAGAAACTCTTTGTTCTCAACTGTTGTGTTCTTTATAGTCCAGCTAATCGACTCATCACCAACTTCTGTTTCTCTACCAGGATTGTACGCACATCCACAGCTATCTTTTTCATATCCAATAGCATCGTCGTAATTACCCATGACTGTGATAATGTTCATAGCTCTAATTGTTTCAACAACTTCGTTAGGATTCGGACCATAACCAACCAGGTCGCCAAGACAGTAAATTTCATCGATACTTTGTTTCTCAACATCTTTCATTACTGAATCTAAAGCTTCGAGGTTGGAATGAATGTCAGAAATAAAAGCTATTCGTCGCACAGAAACCACTCCTTTTGGTGATTCTACAGTTATTTATATTAATTATACTATGTCTAAACATACTTTGTGTTAAGAAATTTTGAGAAACTTACCGCACATTTTTGGTATAATGAGATTAGTCGGAATACTTAGCATTTGGAAAGGGGGGCCGATGATGCGTTTCTTTGTTGCCGATGCTTTCACACAAAAACCGTTTTACGGAAATCCAGCAGGTGTTGTCTTGTTAAACGATGATCACGCGATATCAAAAGAAACGATGTTGAACATAGCAAAGGAAGTTAGATTTTCAGAAACAGCATTTGTGAGACAAAGGTCTGATAATGAATTTGTTTTGCTTTATTTCACCCCCGTTTCTGAAATAGACCTCTGCGGTCATGCAACAATTGCAACGTTTTATGTTCTAAAAGAAGAGAGCATTATTCAAGAGAATAAAAAATACATAGCTCATACAAGGACGGGAGCTATTGAAGTGACCGTTGAAGATGGTAAAGTAATGATGGAACAAGCAGAGCCTCAAATGATGGAAACATCTGAAGAAATGAATTTCGACGAGACTACTCTTGCTGAATTGTTAGGAATAGAGGCCGGGGAGATTGGTGATGATAAATATAGCCTTAAGCCGAGAATCGTGAGCACCGGATTATGGGACATGATTATTCCTGTAAGGTCTAAACATACATTGTTTACTATTTCACCTAATCTGGATGGAATTGAGGACTTTTGTAGAATAAACAACATTGTAAGCTTTCACGTATTTACGTTAGATGAACACAGAGCACTTGCGAATTGTAGAGATTTTGCTCCACTGTATGGAATCCCGGAAGAATCTGCAACAGGAACTGCAAATGGTGCATTGATTTATTATCTTTATACACATGGTGTAGTCCAGCCTGATGTTACATACGAAATTATCCAAGGTGAGACCATGGGTAGGATGTCTAATATATTTGCATCATTAAAGTACAAAGACGGTATCTACAAAGCTTTTGTTGGTGGACATGCAAGGGTTATAATCAAAGGTGATTTACATATTTGAATCAAAAAGCGGGGTTGTATTTCCCCGCTTCTTTTGGAAATTATCAGCCCTTTATCTTCTCGACAAGATCTTTCATAAACTTCTCAAGCTTATCTAATTCGTTTCCAGACTTTTCACTACTATCAGTCTGTACCATAACATATGCTTTCATCTTGGGTTCTGTTCCCGATGGTCTGACAAATATCTTTCCATTTTCAAAATCCAATAGAAGAGTTTCGTTTGGTATGACACCATCGTACCCTTCTGAATAGTCGATTACTTCTTTCACTTCGGGTAATTCGACTGATTTGAGTTTTGAGTAAACGTCCAATGCTTGTGTAACTGATGCAAACTCAAAATTCAAGAGTTTTTCGAAGTAGTATCCATACTGCTTGTACAACGCATCAAGTCTTTCAAGTAAGTCAAATTGCTTTGCAGCCTTTGCAACTAATCCACAAGCCAAAACTGCATCTTTATCACGCGCCATATCACCTGTAAGGTATCCACAGCTTTCTTCAAAACCAAAAATGAAATCGTACTGTGGAGTCTTTTCTACTAAGTCACCGATGAACTTGAATCCTGTAGGAACTTCAAAGAGTCTTATACCGTGTTCTTCGCACATTGGCTTTACCATGTCTGTAGTCACTATAGTCTTTATTAACATACCTTTGTTATTGCCTTTATTGACGTATTCTGATATTAGCATGTCAGAAAGTATCACGCCAACCTGATTTCCAGTAAGCCTTACGTTCTTATACACAACACCAACTCGGTCTGCATCGGGGTCTGTCGCTATTCCAAGTTCTACGTTGTGTTCTTCCATGTATTTTCTCAGAAGCACAAGAGCCCTGTTGTCTTCTGGGTTCGGTGTTTTCACAGTTGGAAAATTCCCATCATGGTTCATCTGTTCCTGAACCTCTATAACTTCAGCACCCATTTTTCTCAGAAGTCTTGGAACGAATCTTGTACCAGTGCCGTGAAGTGCGGAGTAAACAACCCGTAGACCTCTAAGATCCGCGTTGATAAGTTCAGCCAACTCATCTATATATTCATCGAGGATGTCTGTTCCTAAAATACTGTACTTTTCAATGGCATTTATTGGCTGATTCCAAGCTTGTTCGACTAAGTCTGAAAGTATATCGGTAACTTCAGGAACCGCTTGCACACCGTTTGATGTGTAAACTTTGTACCCGTTGTATTCTGGCGGGTTGTGGCTCGCTGTGATAACTACCCCCATGTCCATCTTTAATTTTCGAACCCCATACGACAAAACAGGCGTTGGTACAGGTTCATCAAAGATGTAAACTTCCATACCTTCGCCTGCAAACACGGAAGCACTTATCTTGGCGAACTTTTCAGAGTTATTCCTTGTATCATATGCAATCAGTACCTTCTTTAATCCTTCCTTTTTCATGTACTCTGCAACGCCTTTTGAGGCAACAGCTACAGTCTTCTCATCAAATTCTCCTTCTCTCATAATACCGCGGATACCACCTGTACCAAAAAGAATCATCAATGCTCCTCCTTCCTTAAGGCTTCTATTGTTATGAACAAAGTAACGACGAATATGAAATAAAATGTATTTAATGCCATCGCAATTTCAGTATTTCTTGAACTCATTAATCGAAAAACAACGGCTGCGAATGTGGTTATTGGTGGCTCAGCTAATGTTAGAGTTCCGGATGTCTCACCTACAGAAATTGTAAATGAGTAAACGAAGGCTGTAAATATGCTATTTTTCATAAGTGGGAATGCGACTTTTGAAAACCATCTGAAAGTTCCTGCGCCATCTATTTTCGCTGAATCAATTATATTTTGCGGTATATTCCTCCAGCCAGATTCTATTATGCCAAATGATATGGGAAGATTTATAAGCGAGTGGACAAGGATTATTTTGAGCAAAACTGGAATATCTATGAGCACATACGAAAAAGCAAGCGATACGGATGACATAGCCGCAGGTATCAATACGATATATTGTAACCTCTTTCCACGCACTGAGAAATAACCGGCAAATAAACTGACAAGAATGCTCAAAATAGATGCGCTCGTAGAGATTACAAGCGTGTACTTTACAACTTCGCTTAAACTCGCACCCGTTAAGTACGATATATCCTCTGAAAATAGCAGTTTGAAATTCTCGAGAGAGAACTTACCGTAATAGTCGAGAAAACCTGATAAAGCTGAGTAAACAAGAGGGATAAATATCAGGATTGCTGAGATTGTAAAGAACACATAACCCCACTTCGGAAAATTGTCCAAGTGTCTATAGTGGTGCTTCTCATGAACCTCACGCTTAAGCGATGTAAAATAACCGATAAAAGATATAAGTATAATTTGGAAAATCATCAACGTTGCTGCTGCTCTAAAATCAAACGTTACTCGCGAGTACATGTAAATCGCAACTTCTAATGTTGAGAACTGAATTCCACCAAGGATAAGCACAACGGAAAAGCTTGTAAAAGTGTATATATAAGTTAAAAAGAAAGCTCTGAGAATAGATGGCAACAACATCGGAATTTCAATCTTAGAAAATATTTCCCAACCACTTGCACCATCAACTTTCGCAGCTTCAATTACGTATCCGTCTATATTCTCCCAAGCCTCGCCAACAATCCGAATAAAGAGTGGAAAGTTATAAAAAACATGACCAAGTAAAACTGCGCTGAAGGTATAAAGTATCCTAACATCTAAGCCAAAAGTATTGAGAAATCTTGTGTACACGCCGTTTTTCCCAAACACTAAGAAAAATCCTATTGCCATTGTTATACCGGGAAGGACAAATGGAATGCTTGACATCACTCTGAATGTGCGCCTTATAACCGGATGTATCTTCGTTCTACCGACAAGGTAAGCTCCTGGAAGTCCGAGTAAAGCAGTCAAAACTGAGGAAAGAAGAGCCTGAAATATAGTAAATCGGATCTTTGAAGCGTTGTCTATCAGTGCATCGAGCGAAAAACCTCCTGAAAAATGGAGGTTGAGGATGAAAGGAATAAAAAGTGAAAATATTATGTAAGCAATAGGAAGTATGTATATAACGTGTCTTCTCTTAATCATATGAAATAGCCTCAATCAGAAAACTAAATATGGTCGTTCCCCTCTTCTTACTCTTTCTATTCTACGCAATTTTTCCAAACTTTGTTTCAATCCACCAGTCCGATTTAATCTTAACCATATTCTTGAATACTCTTCAAGTATGTCTTCAAGATCCTTTTCAAATCTTTCCCATTCTTTGTCCTCAACGTTCTCTATTGTACCGTACTTGATAAGTAATTCAATAGTTCTAATTCCCATGATTGCGAGCTTCACATTATTGGCTATTTGTTCGACAACTTCCTTAAGATTATTGTTTTCCTTAAGCTTCTCTAATTTAAGAAGAGATTTGTTTAAGCTACTTTTCACATCTTCTATCGTCTTTTGTCGGAATTTCTGAGCATAATTCATCACATTTTCAGGATACAAGAATGTGTAGAAGAATGGAGTGCCATTAGGAGTGTATGGTAATCTATCGCAAATTTCCCCAAGTTCAAAAATTACATTACTTATTTCCTCTTTTGTTTCAAATACATGTATGTCTATTGCTCTAAGAACTTTCTCTATGCTGTCATCCAATGTATAGTTCCAGCTCAGTGCAGCCATATACGCAAAACCTATCCACGAAAATGGTAGGTGCTGAGAATGACCATGGTCTCCCCAATCTGTTACTAAAACACCGTTAGCATGATATTTCTTAGCAGCCGATATCGCATTTTTGATGTTCTCTATACAATTCTTGCTCCTGCCGATAAATGAATTCCAAGTTGAAGTACCTGGGCACACATAGAACGAAATGTTGCTTTGCTCGTACAATTTGCACTTTTCATCAAATGGGTGGTCAGCCTCATATCCCCAAACCATAGCTATCATGTCTTTCGGTAATTCTTCAATCAATTCTGGGTGGTTTTCAATGATATCTCCCCAGAACATAACTGTCTGTTTGTGCTTTTTCGCTATATTATATACTTTCAAGAGAAAGTCAAGATACACACGTCCCTTACCTATCTTTTCGCAAAGTTCTTTAGATTTACCTTGACATAAGTCAAATGTCTCATCACAACCAATATTGACTTTGTTGCTCGAGAAATTTGGTAAGAGTTCCTGCAAAATCTCATCAACAAGTTTGATAGATTCGGGAACAGCGGGAGAAAGCGAAAATGGTTGGAGAAATTTAGTGTCCCATGGTGTTTCAAAACCATCTGGTGCTTCAGCTAAATATTTGTATTCGTCGTGTATGAGCCACTTTGCCATATGGCCAAAAGTATTCTGGTTCGGCACGAGCTCTATGTGTCTTTCTTTACAATATTCATCTAATTCTCTTACTTCTTCGGCGGTTAATGGAGAATATTCTTCCCAAACAACTCTGTGGTTCTTGTATGCAAATGTGTGTTCCATGTAGAGCTGTAGTTGGTTTATTTTCAAATGAGATAATTTGTCAACTAAAACTTTCAACGTATCCATTTTTGGTATTCTATCTCGGCTGATGTCGAGCATTACACCGCGGTTCAGTATGTCAGGATAATCATGGATGTACAACTTTGGTAATTGTTTAGTCTCTGCCACATTTCTGAAGAGTTGTAAGAGTGTCTGGACGCCATAAAAAAGCCCAACATCATCGTTAGCGTAAATGCTTATTTCCTCTTCCACAAACATCTTGTACCCTTGTTGATCTACAACTACGTCTGGATTTACTGACAAATTAAGTATCAAAGCTTCAGTTCTATCCATTGATAATTCGAATCCTAATCTTCTTAGTTCTTGTCCTAAGAATTTTGTTAACTTATCAACACTGTTTGGAGCAACCTGATAAAAAGTCGTTGCAATCCTTGTACCAAGCCCAACATAACCGCTACATTGTTTCACAACTTTTGGATAAGGTATGAGAATTAATTCCATATTCTATCCCCCCTAAATAGAAGTTCTTTTATATAAACCATGTCTAAATTATCGCAAATGATCTTTGATATACATTCTATTTCACTATCAAGTTCATCTGTGAAAGATGATGAGTCCATGTTTTTCTCAATGTTTTTTGAACTCTTTCCAGCATCGTCTTCGTCTTCAAGATGGTGATCGATAAATGGAACAATACCAACAGTCCTAACTTTAGTCAATTTTTCAAGAGTCTTCAGTCCATCGCCTAAGTGTTCTTTACTGCCTTTGAATTTGTTTATGATGAATCCTTTGACAAGCTTTTGTTCAGCTCTTGATAGTAGTTTGTATGTTCCATATAGTGAAGCAAAAACTCCGCCAAGATGTATATTTCCAACGATTAGCACTGGTATATTAAAACTCTTAGCTACTTTCATGTTTACAATATCACCTTTTTTAAGGTTAAGCTCGACGGGACTTCCTGCACCTTCCACAATAACTATATCATGTTTCTCTAAAAGAGTGTTATACGCCTCTCTAATCTTTCTCCACAAAAATGTTTTTCTCCGATTGTAGTCCGTATAATGTAATCTTCCCAAGCTCTTGCCAAGCAAAAATACCTCACTGTATCCTCCGCCGACCGGCTTGATTAATACAGGATTCATCTCCTCAATTGGTTTAGTTTTAGCTCCAAAAGCTTGGAGCGCTTGAGCCCATGCAAAGATTTGACCGCTGTTGGAAGTAAACGACACAGAGGAGAGGTTTTGAGACTTAAACGGTGCGACTTTGTAACCATTATTCGAAAAATATCTACATAGCGCAAGTGTGATTATAGATTTACCAACCGCTGAAGATGTACCTTGAATCATTAATGAACCTTTTTTCATATTATCATCTCCATTAAAGTTGTTTCGCTCTAACTTTTAGTCGCTTTGCATTGTCGTCTTCGTAGAGCCCTTCAACGTAGAAATTAAGGGGAGAGCTGAATATTGGTCCGTCATAGACAAGCGTATGGTATTCACCATTCTCACCACAGATATCGACACCGGATTTTTCAAGAATTCTATGTGTCTCTCTGTTCGTTAGTTCATTACCAAGGATTTCATCAATACCTAAGTTTTTCTTTACAGATACAATCAGAGCTCTAAATCCCAAGTTTGAGAACTCTTCTAAAATCACTTCTCTTTTCCTCTTCCAGAGAGGCTCTTCTACAGTAACATTATGAACGCTGCAAACTCTTTTTACCCAATCAAGATGCTCTTGTAAGTCAATATCACCGAAAATTCCGATTCCTCCTTTTGCGTGGTTACTTAAAAAATCAAGAAAGTTCTCTTCATAACTTTCCCAGCTGCTGCATCTTGTTATCAATTTTGTCCCTATTAATAAAGCTTGTTTTTCAAGTATATCTTTGCCAAAACCATGTGCTCTTGAAGAAGAACAGTCTTCATCAAGCATAGTAAAAAGGCAATCAACTTTACCGTACTTTTTCATACCATAGTACAATGCTAAGGCAGAATCTTTTCCTCCACTCCACGATGCAAATACAAACAAAACTATCACCCCATTCGTAGAATTTTGCTTATAAAGATTATAGTTAACAAAATGTAGTATTGTCAAAAGCAAATATGTACAATATTTAGTGCTGAATATAGAGAAATACAGTTATTGTCAAATTTTCGATTCTAATGTTCGTTATCGTGCGATTGTCAAGATTGTTCATTTCTGAAAATATTGTATAATGCTTTTTGAAAGTAAATAGATTTCACTCTTTTGCAAAGGGAACTTCGGTGAGAATCCGAGGCTGCCCAGCAACCGTAAGCGGGGACGAAAACCACAATATGCCACTGAAAGCTTAGCTTTTGGGAAGGCGTGGTGAGTAGGGTGATCCGCAAGCCGGGATACCTTTGCAAATGGGGATTGTTTTTCCCGAAAGCTCGGGCTTTACGGGAAAATTTGTTTTTAATTTCTAAAGTATATAAAGGGGGAAAAGTTTATGGAAATCACAAGGAAAGGCTTGAATTTCAACATTAATGCAACCTTCTCAAATGAACTGAAAAGTGCTATAGTGAACCGACTTAACAACCTCACAAAACCCGTCGGAAGCTTAGGTTATCTCGAAGAAATCGCCCTGAAGATGGGATTAATCCAAGGAAAGGTTATCCCTGAGCTCCCAAAAAGGAAAGAAGTTTACGTGTTTACGGCAGATCATGGAGTAGCAGAAAATGGTGTTTCCGCATATCCGCAAGAGGTCACATATCAGATGATTCTAAATTTTCTCAACGGTGGTGCTGCAATTAACGTCTTTTCTCGACACGTTGGTGCAGATGTCTTTGTGGTTGACTCAGGTGTCAAAGTAGACGTAGACATTGAGCACAAAAGGTTAATAAAAGCTAAGATAGGCTACGGTACGAAAGATTTTACTAAAGGACCTGCGATGACAAAAGAGCAAGCTTATGCATGTATCGAGAAAGGTGCTGAAATCGCCGACAAAGCAATAGAAAAAGGAGCAGAATTACTTGTTGTCGGTGATATGGGAATCGGAAACACAACAACCGCTTCTGCAGTAGCAGTGGCTTTAGGCTTTGGGCTTGACGAAATCTTAGATATTGGAACACCGTTGAATGAAGAAGGATTAAGAAAAAAGAAAGAAGCGATAAAATATGCCTTAGAAGTTAATGACCCAGACGCTAATGATCCGATTGATGTTCTGCAGAAGGTTGGTGGATATTGTATTGGACAGATGGCTGGGTTTATACTCAAAGCAGCTGAGGAAGGGTTCCCGTAATCATCGATGGTTTCCCAACAACAGCAGGGCTTTTAATCGCGTGGAAGATAAATTCGCAAGTTTTGAACTACGTATTCGCAGGACACAAATCAAAAGTCAAGGGACACAAAGTGATTCTTGATAAACTTGGTTTGAGACCAATTCTGGATCTTGATATGAGACTCGGCGAAGGAACAGGTGCTGTGCTTTCCATTTCAATCATAGAAGCTGCGATCAAAATGATTCGAGAAATGGCGACTTTTGAAAGTGCGAACGTTTCGAAAGGAGAAGACCAACCTGTATGATTACATTGATAACCGGCGGGGTAAAATCTGGCAAGAGCACGTTTGCACAAAATTACATATTGAAAAAGCCCTACTCTAAGAGGGCATATATAGCAACAAGTGTACCATTTGACGATGAGATGAGAGAGCGCATAGAACGGCACAAAAAAGAACGCGGAACATTGTTTGATGCATTCGAAGAACCTGTGGAAGTACACAAAGTATTAAAAAAGCTCAGTGGAGGTTATGACGTTGCACTAATTGAATGCATTACGACTTATCTCGGCAATTTATTCCATTACAATTACGACGTGGAAAACTACACTGAAAATCTGATCAATATCTTAGAGACTGTCGATTATGATGTTGTTATAGTCACAAATGAAGTTGGCTTCGGAATAGTACCTGAAAACAAACTTGCAAGACAGTACGCAGAAACACTTGGAAAGCTCAATTCGAGACTTGCAGGCATATCAAACGAGGTTTACGTACTCTTCAGTGGGATTGAGGTAAGGATAAGATGAGCACAGCGAACAAGCAACTTATTGGTAGCACCTCTTGGGTCATACCTGGAACATACTACGAGAATGCAAGGATTTTGGCACATTTAGTTGACTTTGTTGAACTGTTGGTCTATACATGGGACGATGAAACCAAGGAGCTTTTAGAAAAGGAAGCTAAATATTTAGCAAAACTAACCGGGAAGTATGGTCTGAAATATACTGTCCACTTGCCAACAAACAATGTAGAAAACATGATTAGTGCTTACAATTTTCTGAGGAAATCAGATTTGGAAATTCTGAATTATGTAGTGCATCCAATAGATGGCATAAGTGAGTTTATTAAAGTTGCAAGCAAAGATGTTTCGGTTGAGAACTTGAAGGAAAAGGTCTTGCCCTACGAAAAGATGACTTTTGATGTTGGGCACCATTTTCTTGGTGAAAGATTCCCAATGGAGTTGATTGATAAAATAAACGAAATTCACATGATGGGTGTGCACAGTGGAAAAGACCACGAAAAGCTTGATAAAAAAACGCTTGAAGATGTTATCAACTTTTTAGGAAGAAGGAGAATCTCTGAAATCAGTCTTATATGCTTTGAGATTTTCAATTTAGATGACTTAATAGACTCTATAACACTATTTGAGCGAACTGTTCTTAAAACAAAATAGCTGCAGGGGGCAATCTTCTCATGGTGTTCGTGAGAGAGTTTATGATAGCTTTGAGCTTTATATCTCGTATACCCGTTAACATGAAGGGATATCAGTTAGACGCTGGAGATATTCGGAAAGTACCAAAATATTTCTCTATTGTTGGATACCTCATTGGAAGTATCTATCTATCGGGGGCGACATTAAGCAGGCTTATTCCCAACGTAGGTGGAAGTTTATTAGTCAAAGTAATTTCAATTGCAGCAGGTTTTTATCTTTTCGATCTTTTTCACTTTGATGGACTTCTCGACATGTTCGACGGTTTTTTGAACCAGTCGAATGCTGAAAGAAGACTCGAAATAATGTCGAAAGGAAATGTTGGACCTTTTGCTGTTTTTTATGGCACGTTATACGTTATCGTCTTTTATCAACTATTTTCTCTTGTTCCACCATACGCTCTGTTATTTTCTTCTGTCTTTGGACGATTAACGATGACTCTTTTAATTCTTTTCTCTAAACCTGCAAAGAACAAAGGGCTTGGTGCATTACTTTATCCAACGAGCAAAAGAAATCTCGTTGGAATCCTATTTACGCTTCCTTTAATTTTTTTGAGCTACGTGGGATACGTTTTGTCATTGTTAATTGCTATCAGTGTAGCAATCGTGGTTAATTCAATATCCGAAAGAAAAATCGGTGGAGTTACGGGCGATGTCATTGGGGGTACTTGTTTGATTGCACAGTTATTCATTTTACTTGCTTTCTCAATTTTTGATTAACAAACATAGTGAATAAATTTTCTAACAATGTGGGAGTGCTTATATGTTCCTTTGGGATAATACAATTGATAATGTAATTTCACTAACTATTGCTGTCACATTTGACATAATTTTCGGAGAATATCCAACAGCCATTCATCCGGTTGTATACTTTGGATTTCTAAGTAAGTTTTTTGACAAGCACACTCAAAGATGCAGTAGCGCTTCCGAAAGATTTGTTTTAGGAATGGTCTCAGAAATTTTCGAAATTTCGTTTTGGCTGAGCATAATATTTTTTGTTCTTGGTTTAAGATCTAATTATTACCTTATCTACATAGTACTGTGTTCTTACCTTACTAAATCAACCTTTGCAATTAAGAGCCTTTATACGCATGTTGAAAGATGTAATGTAGAAGATGAAAAAATCTTAAGGCAAAATGTTTCCATGATTGTTAGCAGAGATACAAGAAACTTATCAAAGCAGCATCTCTACTCGGCAGCACTCGAAAGCTTAGCAGAGAATTTCAATGATTCAGTTGTAGCGCCCATTTTCTATTTTTTGCTATTCGGTTTGCCTGGTGCTGTGGTCTATAGAATAATTAACACATACGATGCGCTGTTTGGGTACAGAAATCAAACGTATGAATGGTTTGGGAAACTTCCAGCAAGGCTTGATGATGTTGCAAACTACATTCCCGCAAGATTAAGTGCACTGATTATTTCACTGTTCAATTTTCGTAATGCTCTCAAATACATCAAGCTCTACGGGAGATTGAAAATAAACGGCACTTATCCGATGAGTGCGTTTGCCGGCGTACTGAGCGTTGGATTTGAAAAAATCGGTATGTATAGATTTGAAGGGAAACTTCCAGAAAAGAGTGATTTGAAGCGTGGATTGAAGCTGTATAAAAACATTTGCTCATTATGGTTATTCATAGTCTTTCTTTCTTATGCAGTGAGAATATTACTCAACGCTGGGGGCGTCATATGAGCGTTTTTCATGGTGGAATAAACAAAGAAACTATAATTGATTTTTCAGTTTCAATCAATCCTTTAAAACCCGATTTTTTGAAGGGTATATTTAAACTTGGTGAGGAGTACTCATCGAAATACACTTATATAGAATGGCTTGAAGAGGATTTTAAAAATGTCTTTGGTGAAGATTGCGAAATCTTCGCCGGAGCTACTGAGGTTTTGCAAATTATCGGCTTCAAATCGCTTGAAGATGCTGAGGTAATCATTCCAACTCCAAATTACGGAGAATACGAACGCGTTGCACAATTTAATGAAAACAAAATATATAAAGTTAGTATAGTCGATTTTGACAACCGTCGATTAGATTACGAACGAATCCTTCGGCTGTCAAAAAAGATTAGAACAAAGAGTAGAAAAAAGATGTATGTCATGTTGAGCAACCCGAACAATCCAACGGGCATTTATGCAGAACTCGATGATTTAGTTCGGGAATTAGAAAACTATGGTGTGACATGCATAATTGATGAATCCTTTATAGACTTTGTATCCGAAGAGTTAAAGGGAAAATATAATTTAGACAACTTTGAAAATGTTATTCGTATAAGAACATTTACGAAAATTCTCGGGTATCCGGGAATAAGGATTGGATATGCCAAAAGCAAGAAATTTTCTGAATTTCTTAAACAATACCGAAGTCCGTGGGGCGTTGGTTCTCTTGGTTACCTTGCAATTCAAGAGATTATTAAGAATTACAGCAAATTCCTTGAATTCAAGGTATTAACCCAGAGATATATCTCTCAAGAACGTGAACGGTTTCAAAGGTACGCTTACTTTCCTTCAAGTGTAAACTACTTTGTTATTAAGGTTGGAAACAGCTTTGATAATACCAAAGAGTTTTTGAATTTCATCAACAATAATGGAATGCACGTGCGGACTATGTACGATTTTGGAATGGAATCTTTTGTAAGGATCGGACTAAAGAACGCTAATGAAAATGCAAAACTAATTCAAAAACTTGTGGAATGTAGAAAAGAATGATGGGAGGCATAATGATGGGGTTTGTGCATGTTTATACAGGTAATGGTAAAGGTAAGACAACAGCAGCATTTGGCCAGGCACTTAGAGCCGCATGTGCAGGTATGAATGTTTTTATCGGGCAATTTATAAAGGGTATGAAATACACCGAACTTGACGTAGAAAGATATATCCCAAACATTACTATCGAACAGTTCGGACGAGATTGCTTTATCAAAAGAAATCCTGATAAAATCGATATAGAACTTGCTCAAAAAGGGTTTGAAAAAGTAAAAAATTTCATTCTCAATGGAACATACGATTTAGTTATTCTTGACGAGTTAAACGTAGCAATTTATTATGGTCTCATCCCAGTTAGCCAAGTGCTTGAACTGTTGGAAAAACGCGATAAAGACGTCGAGATTATAATTACGGGAAGATATGCTCCAAATGAACTTTTGGAATACGCTGATCTGGTTACTCAGATGAGAGAGGTTAAGCATTATTATACAAAAGGTATCATGGCAAGGAAAGGTATAGAATTTTAATACAAACAGACCAAATTCTTGATTTTTTCAATTTCTTAAATGCTTGACTTTTTCTAAAAGTGTATTATTATCAAATTAGAAAAGTGAATAATTTCCCGAAGGGGAGCTCCATACAGCGGGGCTGAGAGGAAGGAGGCAATCCTTCGACCCTATGAACCTGATCCGGGTAATACCGGCGGAGGGATTCGGGAGAAAGATTCTAAAGAATTTTAATTAGTGTAAAAAAAGCAGAATGGGTCCCTCCGAAGAATTTCGGAGGGACTTTCTTTATTTTCAAACAAACTAAGGGAGGTTACTGATATGTTGAAGGAATTAAGCAGCAAAAAAGATTATCGAATTTCAGAGCTCATTGTGGAAAGGTATTTTCAGAAATTAAAAGCAAACCTCGAGGTAGACGTTGCTATTGCAGGTGCGGGACCAAGCGCGTTAGCACTCGCTATCGAACTGTCTAAAGCGGGGAAGAAAGTTGCAATCTTTGAAGCCAAGAACGAGCCCGGCGGTGGAATTTGGGGTGGCGGAATGATGTTCAACGAATTGGTTTTAGAAAGCGAGTTAGAGGGTTTTCTCAAAGAGTATTCTATAAAATATGTCAAGCACGGCGATTTGATAACCGTTGATTCCGTGCACTTTGCGTCCGCACTGCTGTATCATGCAACCCTTAACGGCGCTGTTCTTTTCAATAACGTTTTTGTCGAAGATTTGGTCATGTACGATAAACGCGTTTGTGGTGTGGTTATAAACTGGCTTCCAACAGTCAAAGAAAGGCTTCATGTCGATCCGATTACCGTTGTTGCTAAATTCACCGTAGACGGTACCGGGCATCCGGCTAATCTTGTTAGGTTACTATCAAAACGCGGGATTATGATGAGTGTCACAGGTTCAACGGAAAATCTTTGCAGCTGTGGTACTGTCGATTACGAATTTCCAATGGATGCAGAAAATGGTGAAAAGTTCGTTGTTGAAAATACAAGAGAGATTTATCCCGGACTTTACGTGATGGGAATGGCTGCCGTGAGCGTTGGTGGTGGACCAAGAATGGGACCAATATTCGGAGGGATGATTTTTTCAGGTATCCGTGCAGCAGAGTTAATATTGTCTGAATTGAAAAGGTTGGACTAAGAATTTGACTAAGAAAAGGTGGTGAAGAACATGCCTACTCAAATGCAAAATGCTATAAATGGTATAGTTACAGATGAAATTAGAAAGTGTGCCGAAAACGAGGGACTTTCCGTTGAATATGTTTTGAAAAAACTTTCAGAAGGAAAGGCAGTTATTCCAAAAAACAAGCTTCATAACGTTTCCAAACCAATGATAGTTGGAGAAGACTTTTCTGTAAAGGTTAATGCAAATATAGGAACTTCTGCGGGATACTCGTCCTTAGAAGAAGAACTGAGAAAGCTTGAAATCGCAATTTCAGCAGGTACTGATGCTGTTATGACGCTCTCTACTTGGGGAGACCTTTCAAAGATTCGGCAAACAATTGTTGAACATTCTCCAGTTCCTGTTGGTTCTGTTCCGATATACGATTCTGCGGTCAAAGCATACGAAAGTTGTAAGAACGTGGTAGATTTTACGGAAAAAGATTTTATTGATATGGTATACGCTCATGCCAAGGATGGTATAGATTTTATGACAATCCACGTTGGCATAACACAAAATGTTTTAGAAAAACTCAAGAAGAGCAAAAGAGTACTAAGAATAGTTAGCCGTGGGGGATCTATCATTGCTGGTTGGATGATACAAAATAGAAAGGAAAACCCATTTTACGAACATTTTGACGAGATTCTGGACATCGCTGCGGAGTTTGATGTAACTCTTAGTCTTGGCGATGGTATGAGACCAGGAACTGTGGTAGATGCAACTGACCCTCAACAGCTTGAGGAATTATTTGTTATGGCAGAGTTGGTTGACATGGCAAGAAAAAAAGGTGTCCAGGTTATGCTCGAAGGACCTGGTCATGTGCCTCTAAATGAAATCGAAATGAATGTCAAACTGATGAAGAAAATTGGTAAAGGTGCTCCTGTATTCTTGCTTGGTCCACTTCCAACAGATAGAGGCGTTGGACACGACCACATAGTCAGTGCAGTAGGCGCTGCTTTAGCCGCTTATCATGGCTGTGATTTCATTTGCTACGTAACACCAGCAGAACACGTTGCTTTGCCTGACGAAAATGATGTAAAGTATGGCGTGATCGCTTCAAGAATAGCTGCAGTAATTGCAGATGTTGCGAAGGGAAATAAGAAGGCATTGGAACTTGAATACAATATGGCACTTGCCAGAGCAAACTTTGACTGGAATAAGATGTTTGAAATTGCGATACACCCAGAAGATGCAAAGAAAAAACTTGAAAGTAGACCATATGAGTCTGATGGTTGTTCAATGTGTGGACCGTTTTGTGCAATAAAGATAACAAAAGAATTTGCGAATCAGTAAAGAAAAGAGGTAGTGGGCTTATTGAAGAAGAAAATGAAAAGAAAATGTATATCTACAAGCTTGATCAGGGCGAATAAAGAATTGATTTACACGTTGCCATATGCGAAGCACTACGAGCTCACATTTTTCAAAAGTGAGGATATAGAAATCATCCAAAGATTCTTGAATGAACGTAACTCAACATTTGGTATACATGCACCATTTATATTCCGGTACAAAGAAATTCACCCAAATCCAACTTCTCTAAATGATGAACTAAGAGATGATACATTCAAGAAGAATATCGAATGTGCTCATCTTGCGAAAAACATGGGAGCGCAATACATTGTCATCCATTATCCAAACGCAATGCAAAAAGAAGACTGGAGAGCCGAGAAAAAGGTTGTAGATAGTTCCACTAAACACTTAACCGAGCTGAGAGAGATTATAGACATTCGGATTGAGAACGTATACTTCAACGATAGCTTCCACTCAGCAGAAGATTTTTCATGGTTGCTTAAAGAGTCAAACGCTACACTTTGCTTAGATATAGGGCACTTGCTCTTAGATAGTGAACAGTACGAATTTGATGTTGTTAAGTTTATAGACACTCTCGAAGAGTATATTTCAGAAGTTCATATATACTATGCTGATATTGAAACATACCAAAAATGCCACCATGCACCGTGGGGGGATTCAAAAGAATTTCTAAGACTTCTCGACAGAATAAGGTACTTAGACTGTGATTTCACAATAGAGGCTTCAAATGATTGCAAATCTGGACTCGAGAAACTTTTCGAATACTGGGAGGGATTATGATGTTCTTAGTCATATCCGGCTTTGACCCTTCTGCTGGGGCTGGTATTTTACAAGATATTAAATCACTCTCATTACTTGGGATTACAGCATTCGGAGTTGTCAGTTGTCACACAGTGCAAAATTCAGAAAGGGTGTATTCTGTCACATTCAGAAAATGGGAAGAGATTGATAGAGAGCTTTCTGTTCTGCCTGAACCGGAAGTTGTAAAAATTGGGCTTATCTCTCCGGAGTTTGTCAGACTTATAAGAGAGAAGTTTCCCAATTCAAAGATAGTATGGAACATCATTCTTAGTTCAAGCTCTGGTTATTTCTTTGAGTCAGAAGAAGTTGTCAAGGAGCATTTAAAATACGCTGACTATATAATACTAAACAACATTGAAGCTCAAAAGCTTAATTTGTCGTTCGAAGGTGGAAATGAAAAATACATAATAACATTCGGACACTCAGAAGATGATTGTGAGAAAATTAAACTCTTTTATTCTGGTAGATATTTTGAGGAGGAAAAAGTAATTGTTGATGGTAATTCTCAATTTCATGGCACAGGCTGTGCTTTTAGCAGTCTATTCGCAGGTTTTTTGTATCTTAAATATCCGGTTGAAACGGCTATCAATGAATCAATGAAAGTTATGAATAAGATACTTAGCCGGAGTGCACAATCAGGATATCCAAAACAAGTCCAAAGCGAAAAACTCTCGAGGGAATGGATGAAGTACGAAATTTTGGAAGAACTCGAAGCTGTTGTAAAAGAAGTCGAAGAAATAGGAAGTAAGACCGTACCTGAAGTTGGGCAGAATATTTCTTATGCTCTCCCATGGTCTAAAAGTGAATACGAAGTTGCTAAGTTTCCTGGCAGAATACGTTTAAAAGAAGGGAAACCAACATTTGTTTCAGGACCTTCATTCAAGGATAAGTCTCATACTGCAAGGATGGTTTTGACAATTAAGGAATTTGCTCCGCACATTAGATGTGCGAGCAATATAAGGTACGAACCGAAATATATCGAAAATGCTCTCAGAGCTGGTCTCAATGTCTTCAAATATGACAGAAATAGCGAACCTGAAGAAGTGAGAAATGAAGACGGAAAATCGATGCAGCATATGATAAAAAGTGCTATCGAAGCATTAGGGAAAGTTCCTGACATAATTTACGATGAAGGTTGGTATGGAAAGGAAGCGATGATAAGAATTTTTGGAAGAAACCCAAAGGATGTTATTCATAAGATTATGAAAATGCTATGTCATGATCAATGAGTAAATTTGGAAAATTAAAATGACTAATATTGACAGAAACAATAGTAATAATGATTTTCTTGCTAAATCCCCTCCGAGAGGGGAGGGGATTTCAAACACATATCTTGCGTCTCAAATTAGCCATTTCAAGAGCTGCCATCGCAGCTTCAAACCCTTTATTGCCACTTTTTATACCAGCTCTATTAAGTGCTTGCTCAACAGTTTCTGTTGTGATGACTCCAAAGGTTATGGGCATGTTAGAATTCATATTGAACTGAGCTACTGCTTTTCCTATTTCGTTTGCAACGATATTGAAGTGATATGTGTCGCCCTGAATAACAGCCGCAAGAACAATGATTGCATCATATTTATCACTCTTTGTAAGCAAGTTTAGAGTGTATATAACTTCCAGACTTCCAGGAACTCTTACCACTTCAATGTCGTTCTCGTCTACACCGTGACGCAAAAGGCAGTCAAGTGCACCTTCCAATAATCTTTCTGTTACCGTCGAATTGAATCTCGAAACCACTATTCCAAATTTGAGACCTTTACCATCGTAGTGACCTTCAAATGTTTTTAGTGTCATAGTAACACCCCTTTCGAATGAATATCACAGTTTTATATCGTGCTTAAATCTAACTTTCTTAGTTAAGAGATATTTGATATTGAACTCGTTTACCTCTCCATATAGATTGATCACATCTTCGACAATAATTCCATATCTTTCTAATTCTTGCTTCTTACGAGGATTGTTGGTCAGAAGCTTTAATCTATCGATATGGAGACTCTTTAATATCTGATACGCTGCGCTGTATTCACGTTCATCTGGTTTCCTACCGATTTCAACATTCGCATCGTATGTATCAAGTCCGGTATCTTGAAGTCGGTAAGCTTCTATCTTTCTCGAAATGCCAATTCCTCGTCCTTCTTGGCGTAAGTATATTAGTACTCCGCCATTATCAGCAATAGCTTTTAAAGCCTTTTCCAATTGCGAACCGCAGTCACATCTTAAAGAGCTTAAACAATCACCTGTTACACACTCTGAATGGATTCTGACAAGCGGGGTTCTATCACGCCAGTCTTTGATAATAGCAAAGTGTTCTTTGTGATCAAGTGTGTTGTTGAAAGAAATAATTTCGAAGATTCCATATTTTGTAGGTAGCTTTGCTCGTGCAAGTGGATTAATTAACTGCGTATTTTTCACATACATTTCCCATACATCCTGGATATCTAGCACGAGCAACCCGTATTTTTCGGATAGTGTATACAGATAATCTATATTATGTGATTCACCGTCTAAGTCTAAAATCTCGATTATGACTGAATATGGCTTAAACCCTGAAAGTCTCACAAGCTCTACAGATGCTTCACTATGTCCTTTTCTAATCGGAAACTCCTTTGCTCCTATAACCGTCACATGACCTGGATACTTGAATTCTGAAAGATCTAATTTTTCATCTGAGAACATTCTACAACTTAGAGCTCTTTCACAAGCTGGAATACCAGTTTTATACCTACTTGATGAATCAATATAATCGATAGGTATGAAGTAATTACCACCGAAATTCGACGGTAATCTAAAGAATCCTCTCTTGAGTAATGCTTCTTCTGGTCCAACGACACAAAGCAATCCTTTACCGACGGTAGTTATGAAATTCATAACTTCAGTGGTGCATATCTCAGCAGGAAAGATAAAATCTCCTTCGATCTCTCTTTCACTGTCTATCAAAATTACTGGCTTGCCTTGTAAGAATTGGTCCCTAACTTTTGAGAGCAATTCTTCTAAAGTTCTAAATTGTCTTTGTAGAGTTCTTTCTTCCACTCTAAACACCTCCAAGTGTATTTCGCCAAGATATCGATTTCATAATTGACTTCTTCGCCTGATTTCAGATATTTGAGATTAGTATTTTCATATGTGTGGGGTATAACTTGGATACTGAACGTGTCAATGGAAACAGATGCAATTGTCAAACTTATCCCGTTCAACGTTATCGCCCCCTTATTCACAATTCCCCAGTACTCCTTAGGTAAAGAAAAATACATATAAATCGTGTTAGAAACTCTATTCTTTAAGACGAATCTAACCATTCCGTCAACGTGCCCAGTTACATAGTGGCCCGACAACCTATCACCGACTCTTATCGCTCTTTCAAGGTTGTAGTATCTTGATTTGCGAAGATTTGTCAATATTTGAGTTTCTTTTCCAACATCAAAGTATAGATATTGAGAATCTATCTTACTTACTGTCAAGCAAACACCATTTACCGAAATGCTTTCGCCCAAGATAACATCATCCCAACATTTTCTTAATCTTATAACATCTCCTAAGAATTCTCCCTGCTCAACTCTCTCTACAATTCCAGTGAACATCTTTTAATCACCACCATGAACTCTTTCTTGTCTTGAGAGACATTAAGCTTTGATATTTCAAAATCTTTGAATTGTTTACCTGAATCTTCCAATGAGTTGCTAATACATGAAAATACATATAAACCTTTCCCAAGTACTTTCAAAGCATAGAAGGCGTATATCTCGTCTGCAAAGTCTAAGAATTGCGAGAAAATCTCTGAGCCTCCTTCAACAAGTAGTGAGTTAATCTTAAGATTGTGCAGAGTTTCGAGAACAAATTCGGGTGTGATTTCTTCGGAATGTATAATTTGAAGTTTATCTTCAGATACTTTCAAACAGAATTTGTCTTTGCTTGATGTAAACAATATTACTTTACCAAAACCATGGTTATCAACTGTTTTGAATATGTTCAGGTCATGAAGATTCTTCAATTTTAAAATCCTACCTTCACGGTCTAAGACTACCTTTATTGGATTCAGGTATTTTGTATTTCCGGATACTCTTGTGTTTAAGTAAGGATTATCTTTCAAAATAGTATTCGCACCAACAAGTATAGCCATGTGTTCATGCCTTAGTTTGTGAACGATATTCTTCATGTTATTCGTGATCCATTTCGAGTTACCTTCCAAGTCTGCTATCTTTCCATCTAACGTTGCAGCGTACTTAAGTGTTACATATGGTATCTTCTTTGTCACAGATTTAATGAAGAATCTCATGATATCCTTAGCTTCTTCTTCCATGAGTCCAATTTGTACATCAATCCCAGCGTTCCTAAGTTTTGTTATACCATCACCACTTACAGGATTAGGATCACGCGTTGCTATTATGACCTTTGAAATACCGGCCTCGATTATTGCATCGGTACATGGTGGTGTTTTACCATAGTGATCGCACGGCTCCAATGTCACGTACATCGTTGCACCTCGAAGGTCTGCGCCATTGCTCTTTGCATCCATTATTGCAATTCTTTCTGCGTGGTATTGCCCGTATGCTCTGTGGTATCCTGAACCTATGATTTCGCCACCCTTTACAATCACAGCCCCAACAGGTGGATTCGGGTTAACATATCCAACACCTTTCCTGGCAAGAGATAAGGCTCTTTTTATGTAATAATAGTCTGCTTTTGTAAATTCACCATACTGTCCCAACTTGCTCACCACCTTCCGAAGGTTTTAGTAAAAAATAAAACCCCGAGATGACTCTCGGGGTTATTTAAATTACGTTCTAATAGGTTAAAGAAACACATAAGTTTCTTGTGCCTATTAGAGCACTCTCTCCCATCCGGACTTTCACCGTCGGCTCCGGAATTTCACCGGATCAACCTCTTAAAACATTCTAAGAGGCTCGCGGGCTTTACCGCCGGTCGGGAATTTCACCCTGCCCCGAGAGTACTCTTGATATGTGTATAGTAACTTCATTATACCATAACTTCTTTGCGAGCTCAAAATTTATTCATTTAGGGAAAATGAAAAATAGAATGTAATATGTCTTATCCTTTTGGATAAGTATAATTATGGATACTATTTTAGAATTTCTATTCTTCTTTTCTTTCCAAATTTAGTTTAATTACAGCATTTGTTGTAGTTAATTATAATGGTAATCAAAATAAGTCCATTATAAACAGAGTGCTTAAACGAGCATTCCTGTAAGGAAAAATAGATTTTGAAAAAAGTATCGCCTCCTGATAATATATAATTACCCCATCACACTAAAATCAGGAGGCGATACCATGGAACAAAAGTATGTTAATCCAAAAGTTTCAAGAATTTCTCAAGACACTCTAATTGTCGGTATTGATGTTGCTAAAAGAAATCATTGGGTTAGGATGACTGATTATCGTGGAATTGATTTGATTAGCCCTTTCAAGATTAATAATACCATAGATGGTATTAAAATGTTAGAGGAAAAAATAAGAATTATTAAGCAAAAGGAAGGGTTAAACAACGTAATCTTAGGCATGGAACCA